>JACRGN010000281.1 GCA_016234205.1 Nitrospinota bacterium
ATTGTCATGTTACCGCCCCATCCGCCGTAGGAGTCCTGCCTGTCTGCTACCAATACTGCCTTTGCATTTCTTAATGCTGCGGCAATCTCTTTTGCAGGGAAGGGCCTTATCATAGTAGGATATACAAGCCCTACCTTCTTGCCCTTAGCCCTTAATTTATCCACCATATTTCTTGCAGTATCGGCTGCAGAATTCAGGATAAAAAGGACAGCCTCTGCATCCTCTGTCATATAGCTCTCCACCATTGAATACCTGCGTCCACTCAACTCTGCATATTCTTTATAAATCTGCGGAATGACTTTATATGATGCCTCCATTGCCATACTCTGCTGTTTTTTATTGTTTATGAGGTCAGGGTCATTCATGTAGGGGCCTATCGTTATAGGATTATCTACATCAACCGAGCAGTTTTGAATCTCAAATTCCCCAATAAAATCCTGAACAGCTTTTCTGTCTGAAAAATATCTTATCCTCCTCTTTTGATGGCTCGTAAAAAATCCGTCATATGCAACAATTACAGGGAGCCTTACATCATCATGCTCTGCAATCTTTAATGCAATTATATTCATGTCATAGACAGCCTGCGGGTCTTTTGCGAGGATTATAACCCAGCCAATATTTAATGCCATCATTATGTCGCTGTGGTCACCCCTTATATTCAAAGGTCCCGAGACTGTCCTGCAGACCACATTAAGAACCATTGGATAACGTGTCCCTGACTGGACAGGCAGCTGCTCCATTGCATACAAAAGCCCCTGTGCAGATGTGGCATTAAAGACTCTGCCGCCTGCCGTAGTAGCACCGTAACAGACCCCTGCCGCACCATGCTCCCCATCACCGGGTATTAAGACTATCTCATGCTCGCCATTGGCACTCATCTCGTCAAGATTCTCTGCAACCTCAGTTGATGGTGTAATCGGATAATAGCCCATTATGTGGTAGTTAATCTGTGCCGCAGCAAGTGCAGCCATCTCATTGCCGCTCTTAAAATCTACACTCTGTTTAACAGCCTCTTTATTTAAAATCTTTTCCTCTTTTAAAGTTTCTGTTTTCATAAAAACTTCTCCCTATTTTTAAATCTTATTTTTTAGACCAGTCTGTGAAACCCTTTTCTAAAATAGTCTTGTCAACCTCAAATTCCTTATGACTTGTGAGTGCCTCAAATTTACATATCTCTACACACCTAAGGCACCCTTTGCAGTGTTCATATACAATTCTCTTTAATATCCTCGCCGGCTTCCCCTTCTTTGGGTCTATCCCATCTTCCCATACGAAGCTGTAATCAGGGCATGTAATATCACATTCTCCGCAGTTTGTGCACTTGCTTATATCAAGCACAGGTATCCACCCCTCCCTGCTGGCGCTTATATCTTTAAATATACTGTTTCCGCCGCTTGGAATTACACCGCCCATAGGCTGGTTGAAATAACCTATCTTCTGTCCATCCCTTGTAAAAGGGATATACCGATATTTGTTATCAGGCTTGAATTTTTTTGATACGTCCTCATTATAGCCCCTGTCAAATGTCTTTAAATTCGGTGCAATCAAACTTGCATATTTTTTGCCGAGATTTTTTGCAATCATGTCCTTTACAGCATCGGGGTCTAAAAATCCTGATGCCTTGCATATTGTGCCGAGCAGGGCTGTATTTATCCTTGTCTTTTCTTCTATTGCTATCTTTAGTGCGTTTATACAGTAAATCGTCCCTGCATGCAGCCTTAAAAAATCCCTCGCCTCATCAGGACTTTTTGATGTATTTATGACAACAATACCATTTGGACCAACACCCTGTGTAACAGGGATGTTATTTGTAAGATTTTCATGGAATATGGCAAGGAGATGGGGCTCAGTCACAGGGCTATTTTCCCTGACCTCCATATCGGGTGAACAGAATCGGATAAATGCCTTGACAGGAGAGCCCTTCTTCTCTGAACCGTAGCTTGAGAAATTTGAGCCGTTGAAACCCATATTCAAGACACCTGCCTCAGCGAGAACCTTTCCTGCCAGATTAGCACCCAGTCCACCTATGCTCTCCATCCTTATTTCATAAAAACCTGCTCCATTCACAACTGGCAGTTTTACCTCTTTTGTAATCATATAACCCCCCATTTTCAAGGTTAAGGTCAAGGTTAAGGCTAAGAAAATCTTAACCTCAACCTCATCCTTAATCTTCTCCTACATCTCCTGTCTCCCCTCAATAGACTTTGTTAAGGTTACTTCATCGGCATACTCCAAATCCCCGCCAACAGGAAGCCCTCTTGCGATTCTCGTAACCTTCATGCCAAAAGGCTTGAGAACCTTTGCTATATACATAGCTGTTGCCTCTCCTTCAAGATTCGGATTCGTTGCCAGTATAACCTCCCTGATTCCGTTCTCCCTGACCCTGCTTAACAATTCTTCAATTTTCAGGTCAGAGGGGCCAACGCCATCCAATGGCGAAAGGACACCCATGAGGACATGGTAGCTGCCCTTAAATTCCCTTGTCTTTTCTATAGCAAATACATCATGCGGTTCTTCCACCACACATAACATATTCTTTTCCCTGTTCATATCACTGCAGATATTACATGGGTCAACTTCTGTGATACTACTGCAGACTGAACAAAGCCTAACCTTTTCTTTTAACTCTAATATCGCCTTTACAAGTGCATCCGCCTCATGTCTTTGTGATTTCAGAATATAAAATGCAAGCCTCTCGGCAGTTTTTCTCCCTACACCGGGAAGTTTTCTCAACTCCTCTATTAATTTAAAAAGCGATTCCGGACCTTTCATAAATAAATACAGGTCAAGGTTAAGGTTGAGGT
Organism: Nitrospinota bacterium; assembly: GCA_016234205.1. Lineage (GTDB taxonomy): Bacteria > Nitrospinota > Nitrospinia > UBA9942 > UBA9942 > UBA9942. The sequence goes on from JACRGN010000281.1 coordinate 2,805, forward strand.
TAAGAAAACCTTAATCTCAGCCTTAGCCTCAGCCTTAACCTTCTGGCTCACATCAGCCCCGGTATTTTTATCCCTCCGGTTACTTTTGACATCTCCTCAGTTATAATCTCCTGTGATTTCCTCAACGCCTCATTGACTGCTGCCAATACCAAATCTTCAAGCATCTCCACATCCTGCATACTTACAACTGAGGGGTCTATCTTTATTGATAAAATCTCCTGCCTGCCATTGGCGGTAATTGTTACCATCCCGCCGCCTGAAGACGCTTCAACCTTCTTATTGATTAGGTCCCTCTGCACCTCCGCAATCCTCTCCTGAACCTTCTGTGCCTGTTTCATTATATTGCCAATATTTGTCATGCCAACCCTCCTCTTTTACCCTGAAACATGCTCAGGGTCTCCGCCAATCTCCCGGATAACTACACCGGGAATAATATCTATGACCTCTTGAATCTTTTCCTTCTTCCATTTTTCAATGTCACTTCCATTATTAGAAGATACATTAGAAGCCCCCTCTTTAGAATAGGCTTCAAGTATAATCTTAAAATCTCTGCCCGCTACTTTTTTAATTGTATCCCTTATTACGCCCTGATTCAACTCTAATGTCTTACGATAATAAGATTCTGACGCCTTCTCTTTAAAATTTAATATTATCTCATCCCCTCTTATATTTGATAGTTTAATATCTTCAAGTATGCCGCCTAATGATGGTTTTTTTGCACCAACCGATTCTTTAATTTTTACCCATAAACTTGAAATATCTTTTTCTTCAACAGTTGCGGTATTTCTACCTTCCGTTCTCTGTTCTCTGTTCTCTGTCTTCTGTCTTCTGTCTTCTGTCCCTTCGCCTACTCTCAGGACAGGCTTCTGCCCAAGATTTTCAAGCCTCTTTAAAATTTCATCAACTGCCATAACCTTCCCGATCTGGGTCATTCTAATCAGTGCCATTTCAATAACCAGCGACGGCTGTGATGCCTGCCTTATGTCTGCCTCTGTCTTTAAAATTATATTAAACATCTGCTGAAGTTCCTCTATGCTAACCTTTTCTGCTTCAGATTTAAAATGTTCAATCTCAGCAGCGGAAAGCTCTATGAGGCTTGACGGCTCTGTAGCAACTTTAATTACCATCAGATTCCTTATATATTCCAAAAACTCTTTACAAAAGATTCTTAAATCAGTGCCATTTATAGTCAGTTCCTTTACCAATTTTAAGATATTCTGGATATCCTTTTTTATGATGCTGTTCATAAAGGAGCTTAAGACCTCCCGACCTACAAAACCGAGGATTATCTTTACATCCTCCTCTTTTATAGTATCGCCGCTGAATGAGAGTATCTGGTCCATTGCTACAAGGGCATCCCTCATGCTTCCTTCAGCACTCTTTGCAATCAAAGTCAACATATCCCTTGAAACATTTATACCCTCTTTCTTGGTAATCAGCATCAGTTGCTCCACTACATCGTTTATTGAAATTCTCTTAAATTCAAAATACTGGCATCTTGATATTACTGTCTCGGGTATTTTGTTAGGTTCGGTAGTTGCAAAGATAAATATTATATGGGCAGGAGGCTCTTCCAATGTCTTTAGAAATGCATTGAAGGCGGGTTTTGACAGCATGTGAACTTCATCTACTATATATACCTTGTATTTTCCTTTTGAAGAGGCGTATTTTACATTTTCCCTCAACTCTCTTACATCATCAACACCGGTATTTGATGCACCGTCTATCTCTACTACATCAGGACAATACCCGCCTGTTATGTCCCTGCACATCTCACATTCATTACATGGCTCAGGGGTTGGCCCCTTGACGCAGTTTAATGCTTTGGCAAATATCCTTGCCATTGTAGTCTTCCCTACTCCCCTTGTGCCTGAGAAGAGATAGGCATGCCCTATCCTGTTATTCAGTAAGGCATTCTTAAGGGTTTGCACGATATGCCCCTGACCTATAACTTCACTAAAGTTCTGGGGCCTCCATTTTCTTGCCGAAACTTGATATGACATAAATTTATTACATGCCATTATCAGGCACCCCTATGGCACACAGTGGATTCTGCTTACCGCTGCTTCCTTCCGGATCTGACGGGGTTCACAGGTCACTGTTGCACAGGACCCGATAATGGCAAAATTGAATTTGCGATTGGCGAATTACAAATTACGATTCCTTTGAATGTATAATATCAAACTTTTAATTTATCGGCA
>JACRGN010000282.1 GCA_016234205.1 Nitrospinota bacterium
AGTTGTCTGAATCAAATCAAGCTGATTGTTTTTTTGAAGATAAAATAATCCCGCTGCACCATAATCCCTTCTTAAAAATCCTACGATAAATGCCCATGTAGCCTTGTCAGGCAGTCCAAGAATTCCAGTTACAACAGGGTTTGCTATCTTCTCTATAATCTTTAAGGCGCCGAGTCTGTCCAAAATAAATAGACTGAATGTTCCTATAATAAATAGCGGCACAGCCTCTTTTAAAAACCACTTTACCCTGTAATATGTCTTTCTTAAGATGTTTGAAAATTTTGGAATTCTGATAGGGGGGAGTTCCATGAAAAAATCTGATGATTTTCCCGGGACAACCTTTGATGCCAGATACCCTACTATTAAGAGTTGGAGAAGGACAGTGATTACAATAAAAAACAGTGCCCTCTCTGAAATTCCGCCGAGCATCCCCATGACAACGCCCAATTGGGCAGAGCATGGGATTCCAAGTGCAAGCAGGAGTGTTGCAATAATCCTCTCCTTCCTCGTCTCAAGGATTCTTACAGTAAGTGTAGCCATAGTATCACAGCCGAGCCCCAGAACCATCGGCAGTACAGCCTTTCCGCTCAGTCCCATCTTTTTAAAAATCTTATTAGACATCACTGTAAGCCTCGGCAGGTAACCTGAATCCTCCAAAGTGCCGAAGAAGATAAAGAAAAAACTTACAATCGGCAGGACTATAGATACGGCATAAGTAACGCCCATGGTGATTATTCCGTATTCTCCAACAAAAGCATCGTGGACAATCTGGATTGGTATGATGGAGTCTATGAGAATTGTAAACCACGGATTTATGTATTTGCCGAAGATGGTCTCTTCCATGAAATCTACAACCACTCCGGCACCAAATTCACCTACGAGCTTATACATAAAATACAGCACGAATAGGAGTATCGGAATGCCCCATACAGGATGCATGGAGTAGTTGCCAATCTTTGTCCTGATTACTGCTGCTGTCCCACCCTCACTCTTTACACACTGATTGTATATATCTTCTATTACAGTCTGCCTCTCTCTCTGTATTACATAGCTTAAAGGGTTTTTAAAATGATTCTGTGTCTCGTCAATAATTTTCTTAACCCTGATTAAATCTAATTCAGGCGACATCACTTTAAGTTTAGTGATAATGGTATCATCTCCTGAGAGGAGCATGAGGCTTAACCCCCTTTTTGAAATATATGTCTCAGGAAGGATTGCTGAAAGTCCTTTTATTGCATTCTCTATATGCTCATTAAAATTGGTTGTAATAGAAGATTTACGAAGATTATTAATATCCCTTTTTAAGTCAGACAGCCCCATCCTCTCCGTTGCCACCATGGGTATTACCCTTGTGCCCAATATACCCGCCAGCTTTCCTCTATTTACTTCAATTCCCCTCTCAGTAGCCTCGTCATATATATTGAGCACCTGAATAATAGGAATTCCAGCCTCTGCAAGCTGAAGTGTGATTAGCAATCCCCTCTTAAGATTCTTTGTATCAACTACCTGAACGACCCCTTCATGCTTTTTATCAAGTAATATATCCCTTGTTATCCTCTCATCTTCAGACCTTGGTATGAGGCTGTTTACTCCGGGACTGTCAATCAGCACCAATTTGCCATTTTTATGAAACGGCATAATTCCCTTACTTACTTCTACAGTCGTGCCGGGGTAATTTGATACATCCACATACTTCCCTGTCAGCAAGCCAAAAATTACACTCTTTCCTACATTTGGATTGCCGAGAAGGACAATTGTGGATGCCCCGTTTACAGCCTCTTCAGATTTAAGATGATGCTCGTGCATTCAAAGCTCCAAAAATAAAATTGTTAGATGAAATTGATAACCATTATCACTTATGTAAATAATAACCCATTTGTCTTCACTATGTCAACAAACTTTTTAAACTTGTCAGTTAAAAATTAAAACCGGACTGTTTTTAAGGGATTTAAAAGTTAAAATCGGACTCTATAGATTCACTCTATGATAATGTAAATATATATATCACATTAACCATAGAGGAGGGGGAAAAATGGGAGAACAGTTAC
>JACRGN010000283.1 GCA_016234205.1 Nitrospinota bacterium
ATTTTGATTTTTAATTTTTGAGTTTTGATTTTTTTAGAAGCCCACTCTCATTGTGTTACAATGGGAGTGGGCTTTTTTATTTTAAAATTAATCCAATATTTTTTATGGATATAAATTTATTTCAGAGAGGATTTTTAAATCCCGAGAAGGCGGAGCAGAATATCAAGGCAATTGATGCCATCTTAAGAAGACAGAAGTCGGATGAAATTTTATCCATTATTGTTGAGGTATCTGCAAATTCATTTGACACTGATAGGGCGCTTAATAATTTTGAAAGATTTTTTGTTGCCATAGAAGATACCAATCTATTCAAAATAACCCTTTCGGAAGCAGAAAAGAATCTAAGAATCCTTTCATTTCTCTTCTCGGGAAGCCAGTATTTGACCGATATTTTGATAAAAACCCCTTCCTATGCCTCATGGCTTATAGACCCGGAAATACTAAAAAAATCCCGCTTTAAAGATGATATGTATAATGACCTCTCATACATGTTCTCAGATTCTGCAGTGACCCCGCACATAAATTATGTGCGGGGGAATCCATCTCTCAGTTATAAGGAAAAGGCAAATTCAATCCGTAGATTTAGAAATAGGGAATTCTTGAGGATAGGCTTGAGAGACCTTATGAAAGAGGCTGATACAATTGAAACTATGGAAGACCTCTCAAATGTTGCAGATGTATGCCTGCAGAAGGCGTATGAATACTGTAACGGGGAATTAGAAAAGAAATTTGGAATTCCATATTTTGAGGATGAGATAAATGGTTTGAAAAAGATGTGTGAGTTTGTAATCCTTGCTATGGGAAAGCATGGCGGGAGGGAGTTGAATTTTAGTTCAGACATTGACCTCTTATATATCTATTCATCTGATAAGGGTATGACGAGTGGTATTGAGTCAACTGATGGAGAGATTGAAAACCAGATAACAAACCATGAGTATTTTGTCCAGTTATCAAGAATGGTTACAAAGATGGTCTCTGAGATAACAGATGAGGGGTATGCCTTCCGTATAGACCTTGACCTGAGGCCTGAGGGGAAGAGCGGGGATATAACAAATTCCCTGAGAAGTGCGGAGATATATTATGAGTCATGGGGGGAAACATGGGAGAGGCAGGCACTTTTAAAGTGCCGTCCTGCGGCGGGAAGCATTGCCCTTGGCAGGAAATTTGTTGAAATGATAAAGCCATTTATATTTCGTAAATATCTTGATTTCTCAGCCCTGAGAGAGATAAAGGAGATGAAAGAAAAGATTAATAAGAGCCTTGAGCAGAAAGGTAGCGGGAGATGCAATGTGAAGCTTGGATACGGCGGGATACGGGAGATTGAATTTATTGTTCAGTCGTTTCAGTTGATATATGGCGGTAAGGAGAAGTGGTTCAGGGAGAGAAATTCAATGAGGGGATTACATAGGATATCAGAAAAGGGGCTTCTCTCATACGCCGAGTATTTCAGCCTCTCAAATGCCTATCTGTTTTTAAGGGATTTGGAGAACAGGATTCAGCTCTTTAGCGGAAGGCAAACACATGATATTCCTGATGAGCCTCATGAACAACTGACATTATCAAGAAAGATGTACCGGGGCACGGGGCACCCATCCGGTGGCTGGGTCGCAGTGGCTGGGTCGCAGAAGGCAGAACTTAAAAATCCCGAATCCCAATTGATGCTCATGTATAACTATCATACAAAAAATGTCAGGGAAATATACGATAACCTCTTTTCCGCCGAGATATATGATGTTACCGAGGTGATGGAGGGGGAACTTCAGTGGCAGATAGATATGGATGACCCAGCCTCATCAATTGCCACACTTAAGCAGATAGGGTTTAAATCGCCCGAGATGACCCGCAGAAACCTGATTTTAATGAGAGATGGAGGGGCATTTGCCCACCCCACTATCAGGAGTAAGAGGTATTTCAATCAGATGCTGCCTTCTCTTTTAAAGGAGTGTAAAAAACTGCCTGACCCTGACCTCTCAATCAATAATTTTGAAAAATTTGTTGATGCCGGGAGGGTTAGGGAGGGCATCTATTCTGTCCTATCTAAGAGTGAAGCGGCTGTCAGGAGTCTCTGTTCCCTCTTCGGGACAAGCCAGTTTCTATCAAATATACTTATCCGGCAGCCCGAATTGGCAGATTCCCTTTTAAGTGCTGAAGGTGTTTATAAAGAAAAGACAAAGAAGAGTTTAAGAGAGGAGATGGAGAGGATTTTAAAGTCAGCTGATTCTTATGAGAAGTCACTGGATGAACTCTGTAAGTTTAAAAGGGGAGAGGAACTCAGGATAGGGCTGAGGGATATTTTGGGAATAGCTGAATTTAGTGGAATTAGCTCAGAGCTTTCAAATCTGGCGGATGTCTATGTGGAATTTTCTCTTAAGCTGACAGAGGATGAACTCATAAGCAGGTATGGAACCCCTATGAAAGATCGGAATGGGGAGATGAGCCAGTTCGCAGTGATAGGGCTTGGCAAGCTCGGAGGGAGGGAATTAAATTTCGGGTCAGATTTAGATATAGTGTTTGCCTATTCAGATGATGGAGAGACAACAGGGAGCCGGGAGTCAAGAGAAAAAATCAGCAATCAAACTTTTTTCTCCAGGCTGTGTGAAAAATTAATATTTGCCATAGGAGGGGTAACGAGATTCGGTTTTGCCTACAGGGTTGATACGAGACTCCGCCCGGATGGAGAAAAGGGTGCCCTGATTATACCCATAAAGGGGTATGAGGATTATTACCGGAAAAGGGGGGAGATATGGGAGAGGCAGGCACTTATAAAGGCAAGATTCATTGCAGGGGATGAAAAACTTGGCATGAATCTGATAAACATAATTCATAAATTTGTATATGAGACCCCCGTTGAGCAGAATATGGTTGAGGAGATTGACAGGATGAGAAAGAGGATGGAGCTTGAGCTGGTAAAAGGGGGGGAGACAAAGAGGAATATAAAGTTGGGAAGGGGCGGGATAATAGATATTGAATTTATTGTCCAGTTGTTACAGCTTAAAAACGGCAGTAGATTTACAGAACTGCGAAAGACAGGGAGTCTGGATGCCTTGAAAATCTTATACGAAAGAAAATTTATCACAGAGGAGGAGTACAGAATACTTTCAGCCGGTTATATATTTTTAAGGAGGATTGAGAACAGGATCAGAATAGAACATGACCGCCCATTGGCTGTTATCCCTGAGTCAGGGGATGAGCTTTCATTATTGGCGAGGAGGCTTGGTTATAAGGAAAACGGAGGCAGTTCAGTTGATAAGTTGTATAAAGATTTTGAATCCTGTACTGAAAATGTGAGAGGGGTTTATAACAAGGTATTTGGTGTTGATCAATCATAGGAGAAGAAGGAAAGTGAAGTATCACCATAGCGAATAGTCCTTTTTAATTTTATTCTGTCTTCTGTATTCTGTCTTCTGTATTCTGTCTTGTAATAGTGCTCCCAGATTATCTCTCCATCTTTTTTTAAAATATTGCACCTGGATATTTCCATTAAAGCCTGCTCACCAAGATCGGATTTATATGGCGGGTCAAGGAATATGAAGTCAAATTGATGGCCTGTCTTTTTAATAAATTCTATTACATCAGCTTTTGCAATCTTGCATCTTGCATCTTGCATCTTGCATCTTACAAGATTTTCTTTAATAATGTTTATCGCCTTTATATTATTATCAACAAAGACTACTTCCTTTGCACCCCTGCTTAAAGCCTCTATCCCTATTGCCCCTGCGCCCGAAAATAGGTCTAAAAAGGAACATTCAACGACCCTTTCTCCTATTATGTTAAATATTGCACCTTTTACCTTGTCCGGCGTCGGACGGATAGAAAGCCCATTAGGCGGGATAAGTTTTCGTCCCTTGAATAAACCTGAGATAACCCTCATTTAAAGTAAGAAGTAAGAAGTAAGAAGTAAGAAGTAAGAAGTATATTTGCTTCCTACTTCCTACTTTCTACTTCTTACTTTAGCTGTTACAGAAGTCTTCCATCCAAATATACATTGTCAATAAGTTTTTTTGCCTCCAAAATATTTTTATACCACTTAACTGTTACCGTTTTTATGTCGTTATCAATTTTCCCCGATTTAAGAGTGTTATATATTTCCTTTACTCCATCTTCAGGCGAAAAACCTGGACTAAAATTCAAAAACTTTTTTATTTTATCAAATAAAACATTATAGCTCCTTTTGTCAGGGTCATCAGGGATAATGTCTAATGCTATAGGGAAAGGAATGCTATCCCTTATAATGTAAGAAATATTTAAAATTTGAAAATTTTGTTCATTACTTCCAACATTAAATATCTCACCATTTATTTTTTTTAACTCAATAGTGTTAATTACTTTTTCAAAGACATGAGCGACATCTCTTACATGAACAAGGGGTCTCCACTGCTTGCCGCCGCCCATAACAAAAATGGTGCCCTTTTTGAATGCGTTTAGTGTCATAAGGTTTAATACCAGATCAAATCTCATTCTTTTGGAAATTCCATAGACGGTAGCCAATCTAAGAACGGTTACGCTAAAACTATAATCGGCAAGCGGTAAAATATCATTTTCGGCTTTTATGTTAGCCTTTGCATAGGTGGTAAGCGGGTTCACTTTGCTTTCTTCGGTTAAGCTATTGCTATCCCCGGCACCATAAACAGAGCAAGAGCTGGCAATAATATATTTCTTAATGCCTGCTTTTTTTGCCAAACATGCTACCCTTACCCGCCCTAAGTGATTGATTGAATATGTTATCTTTTCATCTATATCACCACTTGGGTCATTCGATAGAGATGCCAGATCACATACAGCATCTACTCCTTTGAAGTCTTTTATTTCAATATCTCGTATATCTTTCTTGATAAATTTAAAATTGGGGTGATGTAAAGTGCTCCCCAGCAAATCTTCTCCAAAAAAATATCTATCGTAGCCTATAACCTTCTTGCCTTTTTCCAGGAGTAAATCCGTAAGCACCGAGCCAATATAGCCTCCAGCGCCGGTTACTAAAATTGTTTTCATAATTCCATGCTCCTTTACATTCATAAGCGATAATCATGCCGCATAGTCGGTTAGGGGGAATAGCTATTGAATATGAATCAAGTATATGGTAAGGTAAAATAAGAGTTAAGTCAAATTTTCTTATGCTCCACTCCAGAAAACCGCTGTATATCGGTCTGATACTACTCATAACCTTAGCAGTTTATTTCAACACTTTTCATGTGCCCTTTCAATTTGACGACCTCTTTACAATTGCCAAAAATCCATCAATCAGGTCGCTTGACCTGATTTCAGACAGTTTCGCTTTGCTCTCTGCAGATTTTTTTGCAAGACCCGTCCTCTATCTGACACTAAAAATAAATTACTATTTTAGTGGAATTGATACCTTCGGTTATCACTTTTTTAATGTATTTCTGCATATCAGTGTATCAATTCTTATATATATATTTGTATCGGCAATAGTCCGGCAAACTTATAGTGCAGAATATAAGCATTTGCCCCTTCTTTCTTCTCTTATCTTCGCTGTCCATCCTATTAATACTGAGGCAGTAACTTATGTAATAAGCCGTTCTATTCTGCTTTCAACACTTTTTGGCTTGTTGACACTCCTTTTGTTTATCAAGGGGATGGATGCATTGAATAAGGGGCAAGATGCAAGATGCAAGATGCAAGATGCAAGAGGTCTGTCTTCTGTCTTCTGTCTTCTGTCTTCTGTCTTCTGTTTTATCCTTGCACTGGGTTCAAGAGAGGATGCAGCAACTTTCCCGATACTTTTAATAATTTTTTACTTCTTTTTTCAAAGACCAAAAAATATAACTGTTTTTTCCATGAAGAATATCACTATTCTTATCATTATTCTTTTGGTGGCATTAGCATATCCTTTAATGAGATTAATAAATAGAGGGAGTATAGGAACATTGGAGGCTGTTGGAATCTTTACACCACTTACATATTTGATAACAGAAATCAATGTAATCGTTTATTACTATATCCAGCTAATCTTTTTCCCCTTTAATTTCAATATAGACCCTGACATCAGGGCAATTTCAATGGTAGATGCCTCCACTCTCTTTGCCATCCTTTTTATTCTTTTCTTGTTTCTCATTTTTCGTAAATACAGGATACTGTTCTTTTCGCTTTTATGGTTTTTTATCACTCTTACCCCCACATCAAGTATTATTCCGCTCCTCGATGCAGCAGCAGAACACAGGGCTTATCTTCCAATGGTGGGAGGTGCGATATTCATTGCCGGATGTTTGTTAAAGCTTAAAGCTCAAAGCTCAAAGCTCAAAAACAGGAAAATTTCTTTAATCCTTATCTGTTTTATTATAATCTTTTTTTCTATTGGTGTTGTAAAGAGGAACTATGCATGGAGAAGCGTTGTCTCTATCTGGGAGGATGCTGCAAGGAAGTCACCCTTTAAAGCCAGAGTTTATAATGCCCTCGGGCTTGCATATCAAAAGGAAAAAGGGGATGGCGAAAAGGCACTGGAGCATTACAATATGGCTATAGCCATACAGCCTTTGTATGCCGATGCCATGATTAATAAAGGGGTTACTCTTATTAAACTTGAGAGAATTGAAGATGCACTCAGTGAATTTAACTTGGCACTTGCATTGAAGCCAAACAGTCCTGAAATCCATAATAACATTGGGATAATTTATTTTAAAAAGGGTAATTTGAATAGAGCAGTGGAGGAATTTCAACTGGCGCTAAAAATAAATCCCAACTATGAAGAGGCGGGGAAAAACCTTGAGAAGATTATTGGACACAGATAAACACAGATAGAATAAAAGTGTCAGAGTATCAAAGCGTCAGAGTTAAAAAAACTTTGACACTATGACACTTTGACTCTTTGATACTTTATTAAGTCTGTGTAAATCAGTGTCCTAATTTGGTTTCTATTCTGCTCCGAGCCACCTGTGAAATGTATATTTTGACCTTACATAGGAAAGTCCAAGCTTGTTCCAGATTCTTATCACACTAAAGTTATTTATCTGTGTATCGTAATCTACTGTAGTTAATGTTTCGACAGAGTGCCTTATTAGAGCAGCTACAAGAGAAACATAAGCCCCCCTCCCTTCTTTTGAAGCTGCACTCAAGCCGTGCCCCCCATATCTTATTTTATCCGATAGTCCGTTTAAAATTTTATTTAACTTGTGACATATAAATCCCACCACTTTTCCATTTTTTTCGGCAACTAACATTACATCTGCTTCCGTACCGTTGCAGCAGTTTTTTGTCCATTCAATATTGTATTCAAGTCCCTTATTTTTTTGGATATAGGGGTCTTTACTAAACCTGTCTATATGATTTTCAAAAGCCTCCCGCGATATTTCAATTATTCTCTCTCTGTCGCTCTCTTGATAAGGGCGGATATGAAACAGAGAAGGTATTTCCGGCAGTTTCATATTTATTTC
>JACRGN010000284.1 GCA_016234205.1 Nitrospinota bacterium
CTTTGCATCAAGTGCAAGGATATTCCCATCCTTTGTTATAACAAGAGGGTTTATCTCAGCCATTGCCGCATCAGTTTCTGTGAATGCTTTATAAAGCCCATCCATAAATTTCACAGTCTTATTAACAAGTGCTTTATCAATCCCGAGACCGAAGGCGAGTTTCCTTGACTGAAACGGTATCAAGCCTACTGCAGGGTCAACATATTCCTTTAAAATCTTCTCAGGGTTTTTTGCAGCAACCTCTTCTATCTCAACACCACCCTCTGAAGATGCCATCACAACAACACGCTGTGCTGCCCTGTCAACAACCATTCCAAGATATAGCTCCCTATTAATCTGGCACCCTTCTTCTATCAAAACCTTTTTTACCTCTTTTCCTTCAGGTCCAGTCTGATGGGTTATGAGTTTTTTGCCGAGCATTCCTTCCGCATACTGTCTTGCCTCTGAATGGCTCCTTGCAAGCTTAACCCCACCTGCCTTACCCCTTCCGCCTGCATGTATCTGTGCCTTGACAACACAGACACTATTGTTTTTCAAAATACCCTTTGCAGTCTCCTCCGCTTCATCGGCGGTAAATGCAACTCTCCCCTTCGGCACAGGAACACCATATTTTGAAAGCAACTCTTTAGCCTGATACTCGTGGATATTCACCCTGTTAGACCTCCTTATAAAAAATTAAAAGTATTATTTTAACTATAGACTCAATATTTACCCCGTTAGAAAACCCCAACCTGTGGGCGGGTATGAATAAAATTCCTTTCGGAGCAAACACGGGGTTTAAAGCCCTGTGTGAGCCCTGTAAGAGACCAAAGGTCTAACAGGGTTCATTAACCCTCCCCCTCAGTTTTTTTCAATATGCAGTCTTAAAAAATGCGTCTAAAAAGAATAGCATAAACTTAAAATATTTCAATAAAAAAGGTAATAAAAAAGATAGGTATAGATGGATTAAAAATTAACCCTTCAGATAAGGGTCTATCACGATATCTTCAATATCCACTCTGAGGGGTAATGAGGCGAGATATACAACCAAATCTGCAATATCATCTACACTGTTAATATTAAGGGGGGCTTCCTTTGACCGGTCAATAGTGTTATTGGAATCCACCATATATGGATAGATAATATGAACTTTTATATTGTAAGGTTTTAGCTCCTTAGATAGAGCCTTTGAAAATCCTACAACACCAAACTTTGATGCCGAATAAAGAGCCTTCCCTTTAAGACCAATCCTGCCGCCTACTGATGAGAAATTTATTATTGTCCCGCTCTTTCTCTCCATCATCCCTTTAAGCACACCCTTTGTGCAGAGGAACATACCTTTTAGATTTGCACCCATTATTTTTTCCCAGTCTTCAACAGTAGTATCCAAAACAGGTTTTTCTAAAAACTGCCCTGCATTGTTCACAAGAATATCTATCTTTTTAAATTTACTAAGGGCTTTTTCAACCATTTTATTAACCTGTCTCTCATCAGAAATATCAGTCTTTATTGGTAGTGCTGTTCCACCTGATTCATTTATAATTTTTGCTGTATTTTCTAATTCTGATTGATTCCTTGATACGAGAATTACAGATGAGCCTGCCTTTGCCATAGCAATGGCAATCCCCCGTCCTATCCCCCTCCCCGCACCTGTAATTAATGAAACCTTATCTTTAAATTTATTCACCTGAAAATACCCCCAGGGAACCGCAACTAATCCTCTTTTGGCAACATTCCAGCCACCCAATCAAGAAACCTCTTTGCATGTTCTACCATATCTCTTGCCTCTGCCTGTATAATGAGTCTCTCTTCATATTCAACAAGATTCTTTTTTGCAATAACCCTTGAGACATGCCTCCCTGCTGTTGACGCTTTTTCTCCTATGATATCTTGAAGTAGTCCAACGACTTCCCTGTGGTCAAGTTCTACACTCCTTACCCCTCCATAATATACAATCACCGCATCGCTGGCTGAGATTACAGTGTGGACAGCCTGCAACCCTGCAGAGTTCCACTTGCCTTCCCGAAGGGACATATCCATCATGGATGAGAAATCCTTTGCTTTTGCAAGAAAAGCCCTGTATTGATTTTTGTCAACAACCCTTGTCTTCCGCTTCTTTGTCACTTGAGCAGTTCCCCTAATGGCTTGCCGGAAAGCCTTATCCCTTCCCTCATTGCAGACTTGAGCATGGGGAGAGTCTTTTTATCCTTAATCTCATTGAATGTAAAACAATGCAGGGATAAAAGGCCGTTGAACCTTACATTAAAGTAATGGACTTTTGATGATGCCTTCTCTTCCACCTCTCTTTTTCTTCTTTCATCCTTCACTATTGCTATAATATCTATGTCACTCCCCTTCTTCTCTTCACCTCTGACAATGCTTCCAAAGAGGACGAGACTCATCGTGTCTTTCCCGAAATGTGCCGTGATTTCTTTTTTCAGGTCATCAAACAGCGATGCCTCTGCCACGATACAAGGAATAATAATCTTTTCAACAAATATACTGTCTTTTGAGAAGGAGTACTGGTAGGCTTTCCCTGCTCTCCGCTGTTTTACTGCACCGAGTTCAACTAATGATTCCAATGCCTGTATCGCACCCTTGTGAGTAAATCCGGAAAGTTCCCCGATTTGTCTTCCACTCAGGGGTTGAGGAGAGTTAAATAGTACCCGAAGGATGCGAATCTTTGCAGGGCTACTAAAGATTGACTCAAGAACTTTGTGCATCCTCATGCATGGATAGTATACTATCCACAATAAGAAGTCAAGTATCCATTGGCGAGAAGGCTTTCATATCTCCCCCTCCACAATCTCAATCTCCTGCCTTATGATAGCCTTCCTACTATCATTATTTCCCACTCAAATAGTCAGCAAGGAGCCCCCGGCTGTGCTCATCATCATGGCAATACACGCACAAGTTTTCCCAGTTAGAGCCGTCAGGGGGATTATTAAGGTGGTTACCGTCTTTATGGTGCACGGTCAGCAATCGCTTATTTTTGTAGGTGAACTCCCGGGCGCATTTGGCGCAAATGAGTCCATGGATTTTTAGTGAGCGTTCGCGGTAGTCGTTTTTCATTGTCTCTATCCTAAAATAGGTGCTGTTACTAATTGCACCTTGCTTTAAAAAGTGGAGGCACAATCCCTTTATATATCCATACGGCAAGGATGAGCAATTCTCCAACAAAAAAGCTATAATTCAAGATTTGACCAGACCAGACCCTATTTTCATTTAGACATAGGTAACACCTAACGCCCACCTAATAATAACATACTTTTTCATCTCCCTGCTACGCCTGTATAATACAAAAATATCCGAAGATTCACCTTTGGCTCGCAATGACACATTAGTCTTTTTCCATGTTAACAATCAAAGGGCTATCCTTTGTATCCCATATCCACTTATCAATATTTTTTCCATCCTTGAATGCGAGATAGCTGTATTTGCCATAGTGAATGAGTTTTCCACCTGTTGCCCTTATGCTGTTCGGGTCAAAGCCTATGATTATCATTATAGCCTTGTCAGGATTGAGTTTATTTGGGATGGCAAGAACAGTGAAATATCCTTCCCCCTGATAACTCCTTTTATTAATAGTAACCTTATCCCTGCCTATAGATACACCTTCTGGCAGTTTATCAATTAGTCTTTCTAATACTTTATTCTCATCTAAACCTCCAAATATATAGAGGGCATTATTTTTAATGTCTTCAGGTGTTAAATCTACATCATTTTTAATAAGGGGCTTCCCTTCTGAAAATACACCTGAAATCTCTTTATAGGTATCAATGAGTTCTTTGTCTCCACCTGTTGGCAGGACGATTATTTTATTTTTATCTCCTATTACCCTGCTTATTGTAGGTGGGAGCTCCTCTCTATGGAGATGTCTGAATATGTCTGCATCGGGGTCTATAGTTAATACCAATGGTCTATCATTAGTTTTTATATTTATAGATTCCTCTTTATTTTTTATCTTTACAACCTTTCTTATCTTTTCCCTTTCTGTCTTTATCTCCACTGGAATATTTAACATATAAGACTTCTCATCCTGAGTTAATGTAAATGATGTAACATAACCATCACCCTCTTTTTTATGACTGACGTTCTTTAGATTTAAAAATGGAGCGCCGGTATCTTCTACCCACTGTTTGAAGAACCAATCAAGTGATTCTCCATTAATCTTTTCAAAAACACTTTGCAAGTCTTTCCAAGATGTAATTTTAAATGATTGTCTTTTTATAATCTCTTTTAAGGCAGTAAAGAATTTTTCATCCCCTAACTCTATTCTTAACATATGAAATACAAAAGCAGATTTATTGTATCCAATAGCCCTTGTGAAGGTCTCTCCATGAGGTTACTTTAAAGGACTGCCTCTTTATAATCTCTTTTAAGGCAGTAAAGAATTTTTCATCCC
>JACRGN010000287.1 GCA_016234205.1 Nitrospinota bacterium
ACCTCAAAAATTTTATCATACAAACCTCCATGTAATTTTCTTTTATTTTTTATCGTAATAGCGCTGCAAATTTATCCTGCCTCGATGCTTACAATTCTAATCTATAGTAACCACCCCCCAACTTAAAAAAGATACAGTCGGAAAAAAGTATTCCTCTCATCTTAATTTTATACTTGCCCTATTGTCCTCAACTGTAATTTTTTCTTCAGGAACCCCCAAATTTATAATTTCATTTACGGCTGTTTTGTTCTAGCCCAGGCACATCGTGACCCCCTAAAAGAGATAGAAGAGATTAAGAAGATAGAATGTTTTAGCGAAAAGAGATTTGAGGAATTAAAGAGGTTATTACAGGAAGTTCTTTTAAGGAGAGAAGATTCAGGAATTACTCCTATTGCACAAGAAAGGATTAAGAAAGAATGGAAAAGGGAGTATAAAACAAAGAATATACCTAAAAGTGAAGTAAGCTTTATTACAATAAACAGGAGAGAGAAGAAATGGTGGGATAAAGAGAACTGGACTTATGTATACGATTCTGAAAATCCATATAGTGATTTAAGCACAGAGGATGAAAGGAGATTAAAGATTCTCTTAAAACGGTAAAAAAGGATATAGAGAAGTATTGACCCGTGATGAGATCGGGGAAATAAAGGGCATTTAAAGAAGCCTATTAGCAGATAAAAAGGCAAAAAGGGGAGACATCGGCAAAAATGATATAATACCCTCAATTTAGCAATCACACTGAAAGGAGGGTTTATATAACCGATGTCCCCTGTAGGATATTATACAATGATAAAAAGCAAAGACAAGGTATTTGTATATGGGATACGGATGCAGATGGTAAGGTATGCCTTAGAGGAAGGCATAAAACCTGCTATGAGGTTTTATAAAGCGAGCAGGAACACGGTAAAGAAATGGCTGAGGCGGTATAAAGAGAAAGGGACAGTTGGGATGGTAGAGGAGAGCCGAGCGCCCCATCATATACCGCACAAGACTGTCAAAGAAATAGAGGATGAAGTATTGAGACATCGTGAGAGCAAGCCTAAATTTGGGGCAAAGAGGCTAAAGATGGATTTTGAGATACCCTGTTCACATGGAGCGATAGAGAGGATATTAAAAGAGCATGGAAAGATAGGAGAGAGGAAGAAAAAGAAGAAGGTGAGGAATAACTTAAGGGAGATAAAAGACAAATATAAAGCATTTGAGAGGAATTGCCTTGATACGAAACATCTGTATGATATGCCTGCCTATTGGGTTCAGATGAGGGCATTAAGACTCCCCAAATATCAGTATACCTTCAGGGACATGAAATTAGGAGCTATGTTTATAGGATATTCAAAAGAATTATCCTTAAGCAATTCGACCTTATTTGTAGAAGTGATAGGAAGCTGGTTAAAGGAGCATGGAGTAAAAACGGAGGGGACGATATGGCAGAGCGATGGAGGGAGTGAGTTTATAGGGAGTTGGCAGGCGAAAAAGAAATCTGCATTTATAAAGAGTATTGAGAATCTTGGTGCAGAGCATTTCCAGATACCAAAAGTAACATATAATGCAGATGTAGAGGCTGTGCATAATACGATAGAGTTTGAGTTTTATGATATAGAAGGTTTTAACAATAATGATAATTTCTTTGCGAAGGCAACTACCTATAATTTGTATTATAATCTTATAAGAAAGAACAGCAATCGAAAATATATGAGTCCACTCGATACGCTTATAGAGACAAAAGAGGATATTGACCCAAAGGTATTGACCTTACCTGCATTAGACCTTGATAGATTGCTTGAAGATAAGTTGAATAAAAATTCTTCTTTAGGGGGTCACGATGTGCCTAGTATTATAGCAAATTAATTACGAAATATAATGACGGGACAATTTTCGATCAGCATATTGTCGCGTGAATTTCCAATCTATTGTTGATCTGGCTTGATTGCGTCGGTCAGTCCACGCGGCAACTTCCGACCGAAGGGTTTGTTCGTTTGGTAATCGGCACCCAGTACACTGTCGATCCATGATTCCGATTTCAATTTCGGCCATGTTTAACCAACTGGCATGCTTTGGAGTGTAGTGAAA
>JACRGN010000286.1 GCA_016234205.1 Nitrospinota bacterium
AGACATCCGGTTGGTTTGATGTGAAAAAATGGATAATGTCCTTTGGGGCAGATGCAAAGGTTCTTGAGCCGAAGGAATTGAGAGAAGATATTATAAAGGAGTTAAAGGCAGCAGTTAATAATTATAAAAAGTAAAAGCATTAAGACTTTTTAAATTTGAATTGATTATCTTCCTTAGCTCATCACCCTCGATTACCTCTTTTTCAAGAAGGAGTTTTGCAAGGATGTCAAGTTTATCCTTCTTTTTTACTATTATCTCTTTAACCCGCGTATAGGTCTCTGTTATTATCTTTTTAACTTCTTCATCAATTATCTTTGCAGTCTCTTCACTAAATTCTGATTTTGGCATTCCGCCTATCTCAAGAAAGAGAGCCCTTCGCTCCCTTTCAAATGTCATCGGTCCAAGCCTCTCACTCATACCATATTCTTTTACCATACTCCTCGCTATATCTGTAGCCCTCTCCAAATCATTCTGTGCCCCTGTGGATATCTCGTTAAATATAGTCTCCTCAGCTACCCTCCCTCCAAGGAGGACGGCAAGCCTGTCCAGCAGTTCTGACCTTGTCATGAGATACCTGTCCTCTGTGGGCAATTGCATTGTATAACCGAGGGCTGAGATCCCTCTTGGTATAATTGATATCCTGTGCACTTTATCCGCATGGGGGACTGATTCCGCAACCAGTGCATGCCCTGATTCATGATAGGCAATTATCTCCTGCTCCTTCTTGCTCATCACCTTCCTCTTCTTTTCCAATCCCGCTATAGACCTATTTATCGCCTCTTCAAAATCATTCATCTCAACAGATTTCTTATTCCTACGTGCTGCAAGGAGTGCCGCCTCATTCACTACATTGGCAAGGTCAGCCCCTGCAAACCCCGGCGTCCTCGCTGCAAGAATCCTTAAATCTATCCCCTCTGATAGTTTTACCCCCTTTGTATGAACCTTCAGTATATCCTCTCTCCCGTTTATATCAGGCCTATCTACTAATATCTGTCTGTCAAATCTTCCCGGTCTCAAAAGGGCTATATCAAGTATCTCAGGCCTATTTGTCGCTGCCATGATGATTACACCCTTCTGTGTATCAAAACCATCCATCTCTGCTAATAGTTGATTCAGCGTATTTTCCCTCTCCTCATGCCCGCCGCCAATCGGTGCCGCTATCCTTGCCTTACCAAGGGCATCAAGTTCATCTATAAAGATAATACATGGTGCCTTTTCCTGTGCCTGTGTAAAGAGGTCTCTGACACGGGATGCACCTACACCTACAAACATCTCTACAAACGCAGAGCCGCTAATTGCAAAAAATGGAACCTTCGCCTCCCCTGCTACTGCCTTTGCAAGAAGCGTTTTGCCTGTTCCAGGAGGACCTACAAGTAAAATCCCTTTTGGAATCTTCCCGCCTAATTCCAGATATTTCTGGGGGGTCTTTAGAAAATCTATTACCTCCTTTAACTCCTCCTTTGCCTCATCACATCCTGCCACATCGTTAAATGTAACCCCTGTATCTTTGTCTATATATATCTTTGCCTTGCTCTTTCCGATAGCCATTATCCCTGACTCAGGGCTCATCCTCTTCAATGCTATCATCCATATAAAGATGATGATTCCCATGGGGAGAACCCATGCCAGAATAAAATCTCTCAGCCATGACTCATCAAACTTTCCGGAAAACTTCACATTACGATTCTCAAGCTCTTCCACCAATTTAGGGTCATCTACCCTCACTGTAGTGATCTCCACCCCATGCTTTGCCTTCTCATCTTCCTTCTTTAAAAGACCTCTTATAACCTTATCTCCTAATGCCACCTCTTCAATCTTATCTCCCCTCAGGAGATTTTTAAATTCACTGTAAGGAATCTGTTTCGGCGCAGGAGGGGCGAAGAAGAATACATTTATAGCCCACATAATAAAGAAGGCTGCAACAAGATACCATATAGAAAAATGAATTTTATCTTTCATGGACAAAATATTAACATCTTCAATAACAAAATTTCAATCTGAAAATTATATCAGTCAACCTTGATTTATAGTATATTTTCCTATAGATGAATATAATCCTATTAATAATCATACTCCTTATACCATCATTCTCTCAAGCAGAAGAGCGAACAGATATTGTCAGGATTGAGCCTATTGTTATTACTGCAAGCAAAATTGAAGAGCCTTTAAACAAGACCTCTGCCTCAGTTGAAGTGATTGGCAGAGAAGACATAGAAGATAAACAGAGTGAGAGGATTGATGAGGCACTGAGAGGGGTTTCAGGGGTAAAGATAAACAGCTATGGCGGAATTGACCCATTGGCGTGGATATTGATAAGGGGAAATGACAACGACCATACACTCGTGCTGATTGATGGAGTTGAAATTAATACACCTTACGATAATACTGCACGACTTGGAAGTATTCAGACAAACAATATAGAAAGGATAGAGGTATTAAAAGGCTCTCACAGTGCCCTTTATGGCTCTGAGGCAATTGGCGGAGTTATAAACATTATCACAAGAGAAAAGGAAGAAACTGATGTCTCTGTTAAGGCTGGAAATTATGAAACGACACGGGGTTCACTTTTTTATTCAGGCAAAAAAGGCGATATCCCTTATTCACTTGGATACAGCAGATCTGATAGCAAGGGCAGCATATATACAGGTTCATTTTCTGGCAACAGTGCATCTGGAAAGATTGAATTTTATATAGGGGATTACTCAACAGTTCAATTCAACTCCTTTTACTGGGACTATGAAAAGACTGGCGGTGAACTCTGCTGTGAACTTGATAACAGTCTTAATTACCGCTTTACACTTCCTGATAAATCCATCAATAAAGAATATGACTGGATAAACTCCATTCAATTTAAGCAATACTTCTCAGAGTGGTTTGATTACCGCTTTCAATACAGCAGATATGATTTTAATAATATATGGAATCTCAGCGGTGACTCAAGATTCCCTTACCCGCTAAAATTAGACAGCAGAAATTTCGGAAGCAGAGATACATTTGAGATACAGAACAATCTATATTTTTACGATGCAGACACATTAACTATAGGCTTACAGTATCGTGGCGAGAGGGTTTCAACCTATGAATTCAGTAACAGTGATTCAACAGGGCTAAGTCCATCTAAGGAACAATCATCAGTAAATTCCTTCAGGGATTCAAGGGCAGTTTACATCCAGAATATCTTTAATTTTAAAGATAGGTTTGTATTTTCTGCCGGTGCAAGGATAGAGGAGGGATTAGGATTCGGCAATGAAGTAATACCAAGGGCATCTGCATCC
>JACRGN010000289.1 GCA_016234205.1 Nitrospinota bacterium
AGTATAACAAGGTGGCAGGGCTTGTAACAATGGAGGATGTGCTCACAGAACTGGTAGGGGAGATATACCATAAGGTATGATAGAAGGTCAAAGGCCAAAAGTTAAAGGTCAAAAGTCAAAATTATGGACATACTTACAGTAATTTTAATTGCACTCTTTTGTCTTGTATCAGAGGGGTTTTTTGCAGGCTCTGAGATTGCCCTCGTCTCTGTGAACAGGATAAGGCTCAAGCATGAGGCAGAGTCAGGCTCAAGGGTTGCAAAGATTATTGACTTACTCCTTTCATCGCCGGAGAAATTATTTGTGACAAGCTCACTCGGTATAAATCTATCCGTTGTTATAGGCACATCTGTTGTTACAGGCTTTCTGATTGATAGATACGGGAATAGAGGGGATTTTTATGCAACACTTATCATGAGCCCTTTAAGTATTCTATTGGCTGAGATTATACCCAAAAGTGTATTCCAGCATAGGGCAGATTTCTTTGCGAGATTATCAATATACCCGCTGAAGGTTGTGATGCTTATATTATATCCGTTTGTCAGTGTTACATCCTACATTACAAATTTTATTATGTTTTATTTCACAGGCAAGAGGGAGTTTAAGGGTCACTTTGTAACAAGAGAAGAGATTAAATATTTAATCAAGGCGGCTGAAAAAAAGGTTCTTGATGTTGAAGAGAAGAAAATCATAGGCAAGATATTTGATTTCAGAAATATAACTGTGGAGGAGTGTATGATTCCGCTTATAAATATTGTGGCACTGGATGAAAACTCCACTATGGAAATGGCGAGAGGGAGGGTGGAGCATACAAATTATTCCCGCATCCCCATATTCAGGGAAAGGATACACAATATCCATGGAATCCTGAACGCATCAGATATACTGAGGGCATCGGATGATGCCGCCATAAAAAACCTGATGAAGCCTGCATATTATGTCCCGAAAGGAAAGAAGATAAATGAACTATTAGAAGAACTGCAGTGGCTCGGCATTCAGATGGCAGTGGTTGTAGATGAATACGGCGGGACAATAGGAATAGTAACAAGGGAGGATATACTTGAGGAGATTGTCGGAGAGATTGAGGATGAATACGACACAGGTGAGAAGCTCTTTGAAAAATATCCGGATGGGGCATATTTTATTAATGCAAGGATGGAGATTGATGCCATAAATGAGCAGATGTCATTTGGAATACCTAAAGGAGATTATGAGACACTCGGTGGATTTTTACTCAATCAGTTTCAGAAGGTTCCAAAGGCAGGAGATGTCTTAGAATACGAAAGCCTGATATTTAAAATATTAGATTCTGATGAGAGGAGTATAAAGAAGGTGGAGGTAAGAAAAAAAGCAGAAAATAAGGAATAAGCAATATGAGAAGTGAGTTATTCTGCATTCAGTGGTAGATAGAGGTTTTTAAAGATGAGATGATAATTTAATGAGAGCCTCATAAGTTTTCTTCTTAATTCACCTTACCCTCCATACAGGTTTTATTTATATAACAATAGCACATACACACTGATGCAATATTTTTTATTTTAATGCGGAGTTAAGCCGTAGCCCCGTAGGGGCGTATTGGTCTTGAACTCCTTGTTCTCCCGAAGCGGAGCGAGGGGGACAAGGAGTTCCAGCTTAACTCCGCATTAAACAGACCGGTATATCCTGCTAAAAGCGGGATATACGAGAAAAAGCAAGCTGTATGCCGAAATAGATAGGAAATTGCTTTTTATGTTGGAAATTTATCATAGGGGAAAAATAGGTGTCAATTAAAATTGCATGATATCTTCATTATTTCAGGGCTAAAAATTCTTTTAATACCTCATCTGTTGAGATTAAGTCTTGAGGAGAAAATTTGCCTAATTTTTTCAAGACAAGTGTTCGTTCAATAGTTGATATGGCAGGTTTAACAGCAGATGGTTTCAAGAGTCCAGCGTTTTGCCAATCTCTAATCAAACATTCTCCTATTCCGATAGTTTTCTCTGTTTGACTGGTGATTGCCATTATAACAATGTCAGAAGAAATATTGTTGTAGGCATCAGAACTTATAATCACTGCAGGGCGCTTTTTAGCAGCAGTCTGGTTGCTGAAAGGGAAAGGGACAAGAACAACATCGCCTTTTTTATAAACTATCATAGCCAGCATCCTCTTTATTGTCCCAAATCTTTTTAAATGAGGCATCTGACAATTCTTGAGAAGCTTTTGCAAGAAGGCTTTTCTCTCTTTTGACTTCTAAAAACTGGATAAAGTCAAAAACCTCTGCAAGAAGGTTTTCGGGAAGTTTTTCTATCTCCGTTTTAATCATCTCTTTTACTGTCATCTTTATCCTCCTCTTTATATGTGAATCAATTATACTTAATTAGCCATGTCTTGCCAATACAATTTCTATCCTTCCTTTTCACAATTGCAATTTCATTTGGAGTTAGGCTGTAGACGATATATTACATTATAATGGATTTAGAGGAATAGTAAGATGATTTTTGATATAATAATTGATATTTGTTGCCATCAAAAAAACCATTCATTATTGGAGGTACCATCAAATTATTTGGTAATATTACAGGCTTAAAGCCATCTGATATAAAGAGGATAGAAAACATATACCGCAGGAAAATTCCGCCTCACGATGTTATTACCCATGAACTTGCACGATACCTCACAGAGTTGTCTTCTGAGATTAACAGGCAGATAGGAATCCTTGTTGACAGGAAGGGGAAGATAGATTTTGTAATTGTCGGCAGCCACAGCGAAATAGTAATCCCCGACCTTTCAGAATACAGAATTGGCATGGGGAGGTTGAGGGGGCTCAGGTGTTTACATACTCATTTAAAAGACGAGCCTCTCACAAAAGACGACCTCACTGACCTTGCCATGTTGAGGCTTGACCTCATGTCAGCAATAGAGGTCAAAGAAGATGGATTACCCGGCAGAATATATACAGCCCATCTGCTCTCAGAAAATCCTGAAGGGAAAATGTGGGAACTCCTTCCACCTGCTTACCTGAGCCATTTTCAGCTTGATGCCCTCTCTATAATAGGGATGGTGGAAGATGAGATGTATAGAAGCCAGAGGGTAAGAACTATAAAAGAAAAAGACAGGGCGATACTTGTGAGTGTAACTACAGTCGGAAGGGAGACTGCGGAGAGGTTTCTAAAAGAATTAAAGGAACTGGCGAGGACTGATGATATAGATGTAATAGATGCTGTTATAGTAAGACCCCGCCAGTTCAATGCAAAGTATTTAATGGGTGAAGGACAATTGAGGGAGTTGATTATAAAGAGTCTGCAATTGGGGGCAGACCTCATAATATTTAATGAAGAGCTGACTCCAACTCAACTCAGGGAAATAGCCAACTTTACAGAGATGCATATTACTGATAGAACCCAGTTGATACTTGATATATTCGGTAAGAGGGCATTCAGCCGTGACGGAAAGGTGAAGGTGGAGCTTGCAAAACTTAAATATATACTCCCACGGTTATCTGTTAAAGATGATGCACTCTCAAGGATAAGAGGGGGTATCGGTGTAAAGGGTCCGGGTGAGACAAAACTTGAAATAGGCAGGAGGCGGGTAAAGGACAGGATTGCCCATCTTGAAAAGGAACTGAGAACCCTTGCCTCTGAGAGGATAGTGAGAAAATCAAAGAGGGTGAAGACAGATATGCCTATAATCTCCATCATAGGCTATACAAATGCAGGGAAGTCAACACTCCTCAATGCACTTACAGAGAGCCATGTGCTCGTTGAGGATAAACTTTTTGCAACACTTGACCCCACAAGCAGAAGGCTGAGATTCCCGATGGTTCGGCAATCTCACCAGGAGGCAATCATCAGCGATACTGTTGGATTTATAAGCAACCTGCCGTCAGATTTGCTTGATTCATTCCGCTCAACACTGGAAGAACTGCGCGATGCTGATTTGCTTATCCATATCGTAGATATAAGTAACCCTGCATTTGAAGAACAGATGAGGACTGTGGAAGGTATATTATTAGAATTAAAATTATCAGAGATTCCCAGACTCCTTGTATTCAACAAGTCAGACATGGTGGATAAAGAGACTGTGGAAAATTTCTGTCATAGGTATAACGCCATTGCAATATCAGCTCTCAAGATGGATAATATTGAAGGACTACTGGAGAGGGTAGAAGAATTGCTGAATGAAATCAGGTTAGGCAAACAAGATAGTAAACTGGAGGTTGTTCATCATACCTAAATATATATTAGGAATTTCAATCCTATACCTGATTAAAGTTAGTGTGAGCGAAGCGAACACCTAATTTAATAATGGAGAGTTCTGTTTATGACTGAAAAGAAAGGGATTTCCCTGTTTAAAACATACAGGGACAAGTTTGAGAGATTGAAATCGGGTCTGTCTAAAACCCGCAGCGGATTTTTATCAGGACTAAATAATATAATCGGCAGGGGTAAGATAGATGAGGATTTTTTTGAAGGACTGGAGGAATTATTAATAACCGCCGATGTGGGTGTTCATTCCGCTTCAAGGATAATTTCAGGTCTAAGGGAGGATGTAAAAAAGAATAAACTTAAAGAGCCGAAGGATGTAGAGCTATATCTAAAAAGTGAGATATTGAAGATTATTAACCATGACCCCCCCGCCCCCCCTTTAATAAAGGGGGGTGAAGGGGGGATTTCTCCTTTTGTAATCTTGATAGTTGGTGTAAACGGCTCTGGCAAGACGACAACCATTGGAAAACTTGCAAGCAGATATATAAAAGAGGGGAAAAAGGTATTGCTTGCGGCAGGAGATACATTCAGGGCTGCTGCCATTGAACAGCTTGAGATATGGGGTAAGAGGAGCGGATGCACTGTAATAAAACACCAGAGCGGTGCAGACCCATCGGCAGTAATATACGATGCA
>JACRGN010000290.1 GCA_016234205.1 Nitrospinota bacterium
ATCCATCTCTTTCTTGTATGCACTCTCTTTATATATTTCCCATTCAGCAAACTTGTGCATATGGCAGGTGTATTCATGAGCCCGACGAGAAATCTTGCAAACAACAGCCGTATGCAGAGATATGTAAATCCGTGGAATTATCCTGTAAAGATTCATACATATAGTGAATATGAGGAAGAATTCAGGGGAAAGATGAAGAAGGCAGGAATACCAGTGGAGAAGGAATAATTATTTAGCCACGAATTTACACGAATGGACACGAAAAGAGCAGATAAGACTTTAAATATAGATTACAGATTTCCTAAAACAGGATGGATGGATACACCTGTTGAGTTTAAACAGGGGATGTTCTGTCATGGCTCAAAGCCTAAAGACCTTGAGGCAGTCGGCTTTCCAAATCCGCGGGAGTGGTCATCAAAGGATAAAGACTGGAAGCTCCCTGCCAACTGGAAGGAGATAGTCCTTAATGGGATGAAGGAGAGGCTTGATAAATACCGCTCCTTCAAGCTCTTCATGGATATTTGTGTTAGATGCGGTGCCTGTGCTGACAAGTGCCATTTTTACATCGGGACAGGAGACCCGAAGAATATGCCGGTTTTGAGGGCGGAGCTTTTAAGGTCAGTTTACAGAAAATATTTTACACTCTCAGGAAAATTATTTGGAAAAGTGGCAGGTGCGAGGGAGCTTACAAAAGATGTAATAAAGGAGTGGTGGTATTATTTTTATCAGTGCACCGAGTGCCGCAGATGCTCTGTATTCTGTCCTTACGGCATTGACACTGCAGAGATTACTATGATAGGGAGGGAACTCCTTAATCTCATCGGATTGAATACAAACTGGATAGCGGGACCTGTGGCAAACTGCTACAAGAGGGGAAATCACCTCGGACTTGAGCCTCATACATACAAATCACAGATTGAGTTCCTCCTTGATGAGATAGATACTCTAACAGGGATTAAGATAGAACCTACATTTAACAGGAAAGGGGCAGAGATACTTTTTGTTACACCTTCTGGTGATGTATTTGCAGAGCCAGGTACTTATACAGCGATGGGCTATCTGATGCTCTTCCATGAACTTGGGCTTGACTATACATGGAGCACCTATGCATCTGAGGGCGGAAACTTCGGCTTTTTCACATCAAATGAGATGGGAAAGAGGCTCAATGCAAAGATATATGCAGAGGCGAAGAGGCTTGGGGTTAAGTGGATACTCGGCGGGGAGTGCGGGCATATGTGGAGGGTAATCAATCAGTATATGGATACATGGAATGGCCCTGCTGATTTTCTTAAAGAGCCGGTATCTCCAATAACAGGCACAAAATTTGAGAATGCAAAATCTACAAAGTTTGTCCATATTGCAGAATTTACTGCCGATCTGATAAGGCACAACAAACTTAAACTTGACCCAAGCCGTAATGACAATTTGAAGGTAACATTTCATGACTCATGTAATACCTCAAGGGGAATGGGGATTTTTGAAGAGCCGAGGTATGTCATAAAAAATGTATGCAACAATTTTTATGAGATGCCTGAAGATACAACAAGGGAGAAGACATTCTGCTGCGGCAGCGGCTCTGGATTAAATGCAACAGAGAATATGGAGATAAGAATGCAGGGAGGTTTCCCAAGGGCAAATGCAGTTAAATATACTCAAGAAAAATACGGGGTGAACATGCTTGCAAATATCTGTGCAATTGACAGGGCAGCATTCCCAGCCTTGATGGATTATTGGGTTCCGGGTGTGGGTGTTACAGGTGTCCATGAGCTTGTTGCAAACGCCCTTGTGATAAAGGGAGAAAAGGAGAGGACAACGAATCTTCGTGGTGAATCCTTGAAATTGGCCACAGAGATCACAGAGGTTACAGAGAAAAACTAACAACCTACAACTTACAACCTACAACTGTTGTTTGTTGTCAGTTGTTAGTTGTTGGTTCTTTATCTCAGTTTTCTCTGTGTCCTCTGTGGCAAAAAGTTTTTATGTATAACGGTTCTAAAATAATTGCTGGTTTGATTGTATTTGCTGCTCTTGCCACATTCCCTTTCCTTTATAACATAGGAAAGGTAAACGCAAGACCAGACCCTAAAATAGATACACCAATAATACAGCAATTGGAAAAAAAAGAGTGCATTGAGCCTGAAGGTTTTATGAAGGCTAACCACATGCAATTGTTGAACAAGTGGAGGGATATGGCTGTCAGGGATGGAGAGAGGGTTTATGTAAACAGCAAGGGCGAAAAATATGAGATAAGCCTTCAGAATACTTGTCTTAAGTGTCATTCTAATAAGAAGGAATTCTGTGATAAATGCCATAATTACATGGCAGTAAAGACTTATTGCTGGGATTGCCATTTAACACATGAGGAGAAACAAAAGACTTGAACACGAATAACACGAATGGACAAATTACACGAATAAAAATCAAAGATTAAAGATAAAAAATTAAAATGACAGAGCAAAATTAAAAATGCATCGGCAAAGGATAATTATTTTTGCATTTTGATTTGTATTTTTACATTTTTATTTTTGATTTTTAATTTTCTTCATTCGTGCCATTCGTATATTTGTGAAATTCGTGTTTAATGTATTAGAGAATATGGAAACAAATAGGAGGCAGTTCTTAAAGATACTTGGATTTTCTACCCTTTCAGGGCTTGGAAGTATTCCTGCTATCTGGGCATTAACTCCGAACTCCGACCCTGAATCAAGTTCAGGGCTAACTCCAAACTCAGGAAAGAGGTGGGCAATGGTTGTGGATATGAAAAAATTTAAGACAGAGAATGATTATAAAAGGTGTATAGATGCCTGTCATAGTGTCCACAATGTCCCTGATTTTGGTAATCCAAAGGATGAAGTTAAATGGATATGGAAAATGCCTTATAAGAATACATTTCCTGAACAGGAAGATGATTATATTAGTGGAGAAATGAAGCAGATGCCTTTTATGGTCTTATGCAATCACTGTAAAAATCCTCCCTGTGTAAGGGTTTGTCCTACAAAGGCTACATTTAAGAGAGCAGATGGGATTGTTCAAATGGATTATCACAGGTGTATTGGGTGCAGGTTCTGTATGGCTGCATGTCCTTACGGCTCAAGGAGCTTTAATTGGA
>JACRGN010000291.1 GCA_016234205.1 Nitrospinota bacterium
AGGACAGAAGATGGGAGGGAATTTACATCAGATTTTGTTATATTGTCGCCGGGAAGGGGAGGGGCTGATTGGCTTGACAGGGAGTATCGTAAACTTGGGTTGATACCTCTGATGAATCCTGTTGATATAGGTGTAAGGGTGGAATTACCCGCCTCAACACTATCTTTTGTAACGGATATTATTTACGAGCCAAAGCTAATTTACTATTCAAGGCAGTTTGACGACCAGATAAGGACATTTTGCGTAAATCCTTATGGAGAGGTTGTTCAGGAGTCTGCTGACGGAATATTCACAGTAAACGGGCACAGCTATACTACAAAGAGGAGTGAAAATACAAATTTTGCCCTTCTTGTAAGCACATCGTTTACAAAACCATTTAATGAGCCAATATCTTATGGCAAGTATATAGCAAGGCTTGCAAATTTTCTCGGTGAAGGCGTGATTGTCCAGCGTCTCGGCGACCTCTTAAAGGGAAGGAGGTCAACACCTGAAAGGATGAAGAAGGGAATCACAGTCCCCACTCTAAAAACAGCTACACCTGGAGACCTGAGCTTTGTCCTTCCGTATAGGTTTTTAGCAAATATCATGGAGATGCTGAAGGCATTGGATAAATTCGCACCGGGTGTATGCTCGGAGCATACGCTCCTTTATGGCATAGAGGTGAAATTTTATTCTCTACAGTTAAAATTGACAAAGTCATTGGAGACTGAAATACCAAATCTTTTTGCCATCGGTGACGGTGCAGGGGTCAGCAGGGGATTGATTCAGGCGTCAGTATCAGGTGTTGTAGCAGCAAGGGAGATTTTAAAGAGATTTTAGATTTACGAATTACGAATTACGATTTTAGATTTTTAAATCGTAAATCATAAATTATAAATCGTAAATATAGAGC
Source organism: Nitrospinota bacterium (assembly GCA_016234205.1). Classification (GTDB taxonomy): domain Bacteria; phylum Nitrospinota; class Nitrospinia; order UBA9942; family UBA9942; genus UBA9942. The sequence continues at coordinate 893 of JACRGN010000291.1, forward strand.
ATGGATTATGAAAGTGATAGGAAGATAATGGTAGAAGAACAGCTTATAGGCAGAGGTATCAGGGATAGACGGGTTCTTGATGCGATGGGTAAGGTTCCAAGGCACCTCTTCGTTGAGGAGGCTTTAAGAAGCAGGGCTTATGGAGACCATCCTCTGCCAATCGGCGAGAAGCAGACAATCTCACAGCCCTATATGGTGGCATTGATGACAGAGAGTCTTGAACTTAAGGGGAATGAAAAGGTGCTTGAGATAGGGACAGGCTCAGGCTATCAGTCTGCCGTCCTTGCAGAACTCTGTGAAAAGGTGTATTCAGTTGAGAGGATTAAAGCCCTTGCAGTAAAGGCAAGGGATAGGCTTGACTCTCTCGGCTATCTGAATATAGCCATAAAGATATTTGACGGGACATACGGCTGGATAGAGCATGCCCCCTATGATGCAATAATTGTAACGGCAGGCGCCCCTGATATCCCAAAATCCCTGATTGACCAGCTTGCAGTCGACGGCAGGATGGTGATACCAATAGGCGATGAATTTTCCCAGACACTTGTTAAATTAGAAAAGGGCAGAGATGGTATAACCACTACAAATATCTGCGGCTGTGTTTTTGTAAAATTGGTCGGCAACCACGGATGGAAGGAATAAGGGGAAAGCCTATTGCCAAAATAGTCCCTTTAAAAAGGGATGAAATAAAAATATCCTCTCACCTCTTGACGCTTGAGAGGGCAGGACTGGTAAAAATCGGCACAGGTAAGCTCCCATCAGATTTCTGGGATATAAATCGGCCAAAGGATAAAAAGGGTCTGGCACTTGCCACCCTTTTAAGGGAGAGGGAGGTGTAAATGAAAGAAGCAATAAGGTATTTTGAAAACGCAAGGGATATATTGAATAAATCTAAGATTGAAGATAATATTTATCTTGATGATAAGTATGTTAAATCAGCTTTTGGTGTAGCATACTTAGGTGTTCTGAAGGCTATAGATGAGTATCTTCTGAAAAAAGGTTTAACAAAAAAAGAAATGCCAAAGTCTGTAGATGCTTATAGAGAAGCCTTGAAGAAACATTTGGCTATTCGTAACGGTAAATTGATGAGAGAGTTTGAGGTTATTTATCATGAATTGCATATAGCTGGATATTACAGGGGAGATTTATTATATGTGGGCACAGTTAAGAGTGCATTCAAATTAGCAAAATCATTCATTGACAAGATAAAATAA
>JACRGN010000295.1 GCA_016234205.1 Nitrospinota bacterium
GGGATATTATTAAATCGTGAATCATTTAAGAGTAATCTGAATGCGGTAAGTCCTATCCTTCCTTTGCCTATATGCTCATGCCTGTCAACCCTGCTCCCCAACCCTTTCTTTGAATCGTTTATATGAAAAGCCTTCAGCCTATCAATACCAATGATTTTATTAAAATTCTCAAAGGTCTTTTTATAATCATACTCATTTGAAATATCATATCCGGCAGCAAATACATGGCATGTATCAAGACAGACCCCTATTTTTCCTTTTTCATCAACCATTTTTATTATCTCGGATAGATGCTCAAACTTATATCCAAGATGACTCCCTTGTCCTGCAGTAGTTTCAAGTAAGAGCATTAGTTTAAACCCATCCGCTTTTTCAAGCAGAACATTTATAGAATCCGCAATCTTTTTAAGCCCTGTATCTTCTCCACTACCGAGATGTGCACCGGGATGAAAAATCAGATATGGCAGACCCAGTCTCTCTGCCCTTACCATCTCATCAAAGAAGGCATCCAGAGATTTTTTGTAAATTTCCGTATTAGGAGAGGCTAAGTTTATAAGGTAGGCAGTGTGAGATGCAGATGGAATTACCCCTGTATCAGAAGAATTCTTTTTGAAATTTTCAATATCTTTATCTGTAAGTTGTCGTGAATTCCAGCGGTTATTATTCTTTGTAAAAATTTGTATAACCTGGCATCCTGCCTTCTTTCCTCTTAAGGGGGCATTCTCCACACCCCCCTCAATTGACATGTGTGCACCTAATAACATAATACTGAGGGTTCGAGGACTCAAGGGTTAAAGGATTCAAGTGAAAATCTTTTCGCTTAATTTACTTACACTAAAACCCTCGAATCCCTGACCTCTTGAATCCTTTTATTAATTCTTTTGCCTTTTCAAGTGCCTTAGCCCTGTGGCTTATCTTATCTTTTACCTCTGGTCCAAGTTCACCAAAGGTCTTACCGTATTCAGGTATTATAAAAATCGGGTCATATCCGAAGCCTTTATCACCTCTAATACTTTCTGCTATCTCTCCCTCACATACCCCTTCACAAGTATATGACTTTCCATTCGGCTCTGCAATTGCTATAACACACCTGAATCTTGCCCCCCTCTTTCCATGAGGGACATCTTTCATCATTTCAAGAATCTTAAGATTTCTCTCCCTGTCATCCGCATTAATCCCTGCAAAACGGGATGAATTAATCCCGGGTTTTCCATTGAGTGCATCAATTTCTAATCCCGAGTCATCTGCCAATGAAATTCTACCAGACCTTTTTGCCACCTCTGCTGCCTTCTTTACAGCATTTTCACTGTATGTCCTGCCATCCTCTTCTATTTCAATCTCCAGCCCTATTTCATCAAGGGATAATATCTCAGCATCAATCCCTTTTAAAACCTCTCTTATCTCTTTTATCTTTCCCTTATTCTTCGTAGCAACAACAATCTCCATAAAAAAGATTAAGTCTCTCCTTATTCTTCTATTACTTACCTATTGCCTGTTTTTGTATCTTTATCAATTCCTTGATTCCCTTCGCCGCCAATTTTATCAGAGAATCTGAATCTTCCTTTGAAAAAGGAACCCTCTCTGCCGTCCCCTGAATTTCAATAAACTTACCGCTCCCTGTCATTACCACATTCATATCCACATCAGCCTTTGAATCCTCCTCATAATTAAGGTCAAGGAGTATCCTTCCATTTACTATACCTACACTTGTAGCTGCCACTAAATCCCTTAAGGGCATATCCGTTATCATCTTTTCCCTTTTCATATGATAAAGGGCGTCATAAAGTGCTACACATGCCCCTGTGATAGATGTGGTACGGGTTCCCCCATCTGCCTGTATTACATCGCAGTCAATCCATATAGTCCTCTCACCCAGTGATTTCAAATCTATAACAGACCTCAATGCCCTCCCGATAAGCCTCTGTATCTCATGTGTCCTCCCTCCAATCTTTCCCCTGGAAGCCTCTCTCACTATCCTTGACCTGGCTGACCTTGGAATCATTGAGTATTCGGCTGTAACCCACCCCTCGCCTTTACCCCTTAAAAATGGCGGGACTGTCTCTTCAACTGTGGCAGTGCATATCACCCTCGTATCACCCATCTCAATCAATGCCGACCCCTCTGCATGTTTTATAAAATTCCTTATAATCTTGACTCTCCTGATTTCGTTCACCTTCCTTCCATCTACTCTCATCTTACCCCCCTATGATTTTATAGTTTAATAGGAACTTATATCTGCTATAGACAACCTTTCAAGTCCATTCTCGCCAAGAAATACCTTCCCAACCTTTGAAAACCTTTCAGGATTATCAGTTACATAAAAATCCTTTACTACTGACTCACTATTTGAAATAAGCCCCTTTTCCTTTAATAATCCATCCACCTCTCTTGCAGTCTCTTCCGCCGAGTCTATCAGGATAACCTCATTGCCTACGATTTTATTTATTGTTTTCTTAAGAAGAGGATAATGTGTGCAGCCAAGGACAAGGACATCAACTCCATTACCACTGAAGTCTTTTAAATATATTTCTGCAGTCATTTCAGCAACCTCATTTTCAAACCAACCTTCTTCAGCCAATGGGACAAACAGAGGACACGACTTTGCAATAACCTCCAGCCTTGCCCCTTGCCCCTTGCCCCTTGCCCCTTGTAATATAGCCTTTTCATAGGCACCACTCTTTACAGTTGCCTCTGTTCCAATAACGGCTATCTTTCCACTTTTAGTACTTCTGACCGCTCCCCTTGCACCCGGCTCTATTACACCAATAACAGGTATATCTATTTCATCTCTCAGAATCGGCAAACTAACAGCAGAGGATGTGTTACACGCCACAACGAGTAATTTTATGCCCTTTTCATTAAGAAACTTTGCATTCTGTCTTGAATATTTTATGACAGTCTCAGGGGATTTAATTCCATAAGGGACCCTTGCCGTATCACCGAGGTATATAATACTCTCATTGGGCAGATGTCTTGTAATCTCCTTTACAACTGTCAATCCCCCAACTCCTGAATCAAAGATTCCTATTGGCTTATCCTTTTCTTTCATCATCAATCCTCACAATATCCTTATTTTCAGTCAGTGGCAGTCTTGTATCAATATGTCCTGCGAGGGTCTCAATCTCCTTACC
>JACRGN010000297.1 GCA_016234205.1 Nitrospinota bacterium
AAGTCACTTTATATATGCAGTATGGAATGCCATGAATAATAGGCAGATAACTATATTTGAGATGGAGCTTCAGGCAGAGGTGGATAAATATATTACAGCCATCTTTTACAGCAGCAGTATTAATTCCGGCAGAGTCCCTGCAAAGAATATCAAGAAACAGCTATTTGAAGATTCTATCTTGAATCCAGACTTATTATCAGAAGAAAGGGAAAGATACAGGGATGCAAACAGAATGGCAATGAACTATTGCCACTATCTTGAATCAAAATATTTAAAAAAGAATGATATTTCATCTCTTTTAAAGGATATAAGGCATTTCTATCGTCTTGGACAGAATGGAAAGATAGGTTATATAAATGACATAATCTTTCATTAGGTTTTTATGCCATTGCAAAATCTGTTACCGGAACTGTGCGTTTTACAGAACCATTAATTCTTAAACAGTGGTTTATCTATAAGGCATTCAAGCGAATGCGACATTTTGGGTAACGGTAGCAGGCTAAAAAAAGTGCAATAGAGACTGTTGCACAAATACTGATTTGTCACCCTGAGCCGAAGGCGAAGGGTCTATAACTTATTGTTTTTATGAGATTCTTCGCTCCGCTCAGAATGACAAACTGGTCGTTTTTCATATTTGTGCAACAGGCTCATTTACAATTTCAATTCTGGCTCATCCATCTGAACTTTATTTTCCATCTCAAACTGTAATTCCTTAAAGAAATAATCCAGATTTCTTCTAAAATTATTATATCCGTATGCCTTTACAGCTAAGGCTCCAACAAAAATAAATTTAACTTTCCGTCCTTTAAAGGCATCCGCTAAATCACTGATTGCATCTTCCAGCTTGACAGGTGATAAACCGTTTCTCTCCATTTATGTTCAAATCTCCTTATGTTATTTTTTCCAATAGCAAACTTATACAAATAATGTTCTCCATATTTTTTTAAATCATCCTCTGATAGATATAGATTCTGCAAATTTTGCTCCTTCCCAAGTAGACTTTTTATAAATGTCTTCCACTCATTAAGCACGAGATACGCCATATTGTATATCTTTCTAAATTCAGGCTTAAGTGATTCATCAAGCGAGTCCTCAATCTTTTTTCCATCAATAATCTCTGAGTTAAGGGCAATTGTAAAAATAAGAATATCCTTTCTGGTCTCATCCAAACTTTCGCTCAAGACTTTTTTACATAGTTCTACAGGGTCATCAGGATAGGATGCTCTGTAATACAAGTTCATAATATTTCTCATAAAATAACTCAAACTGTAAAAGTTAAAAACCCTTTCAAGTAACACTTCATTAAGTAACACTGCTTAAAGTAAGAAATCAAAGTAACAAAACAAAAGTAAAAAATCCTACAACTCTAATTTTGCCTCGTTGTCCTCAAATTTCACCATGCCTTTATCTTTTAGCCACGGTGTGATAGCATTAAAACCTAAAATGATAACCTCTCTGGCTTTTGTTATCTCAAGCACCGCTCTGCAAATATGAAGAAAATTATCATAATTCATTTCAGGCAGCCCTCTGTTTCTTTATCTTCTCATACTCCCTATCTGCAAATATTACTGCAAAGGGATGACTCTGCACTATCTGCCAGAAATCCTGTTCTTCCTGTGATAAATCAAAGAAGGATTCTGTATTTTTAAGGTATTCGCAGTGATTCTGATAACCTCCCTTTATAATTTCCTGCCATATTTTAAACTGTGGAGTATCTATACTCTCAGAGATATATTGAAGGACTTTTTGTCTAATACTTTCGTCAGACTGACACAGGAGATACCCCTCTTGTGAACGCATCCAAGCCTTTTCTATATGTTTGTCATGCGGATGTCTCATCTTCTTTTACAATTTCAATTCAGGTTCATCAATTTTATTTTCAATATCCATCTCTTTTTTGAGCCCGTACAAATCTTTAATATACTGGAATGCACTTAATTTTCTTGGATTCCTTTCTTCTTCAATAACAGCCTCTTTAGATTTTATAAATCCTTCAAGATTCAGTATCCGGATATCCATATCAGAATATTTTGAAACTTCTCTATACTTTATAGAATCTTTATAATATCCACTCCCAGCAACATAGTTGAATATATCTAAATAACCGTGTTTTGTATTGAGTGCAAACACATACTGTCTATCCAATACTTTGGAAGTAAGGGGAATATCCCATCGTGCTCCCATTTTATCAAGTGCATCAAGAAGTCTTTTTTTATTATCGTTAGAATTGTTATACAAGATATCTACGTCATAAGTCTGTTCAGGACAGCCGTGGAGAGATGCAGCTACACCGCCGATAACGATGTATTCAACTTGATGTTTGTTTAAGACCTCGATAATCTTTTTCGGATCGAACAATTTATTCTCTCCTCTTTTTTCTTTCTGTCTTCCTGCATAGGCAGAAGTCCTAAACGTTCAGCCTCCCTTACAGAAACAACTAATGCCTCCAGTCTTTCTTCAGGGGTACTTCTTAAATTTCTCTTTATCGTTTCTAAGTCCACCAGCGACAAATTTCTCATTTTATCTTCTTTATCTCCTTCTCAAGAATCTCCAATATAAGAGCCTTGAGGGTTATTCCCCTCCGGGCTGCCAGAACCTTCAAGTCCCTGTATAATTCTTCAGGAAAATCACGAATATTAACATCTACTTTCTTTACCTTTTTCTTTTTCATGTTACCAATGTAACACTGGTTACGATTAATGTCAAGTTGTTCTTTTTAAAAAACTAATACCACACTTCCTCCAGATTTAACCCTTTATATTTTGTTTTTTCCTTTTCCTCTTTTTGATACTTTTGAATTTTAATAATGTCTGTCTTGACTTATCAGGGTTATAAAGTAGATTATCTTTGTCTTAGTATTCCCTTCAACAGTATACTGGGCTGCCTCGCCTATTTCAGAAAGCATACTCAATTGAGACCTGTTCTGATGACAGAGGAGCATGGATATTTCTGCAGACCTGATAGTTGTTAGAGGTTTTAAAATCCCTTCAAACATAAAATTTGCAAATTCATCCCATACTGCCATAAATGCAGCCGGTTTAGGAGACATCTGTTGTCGCGGTGCACATACATCCAAAAAACCCGCAATAAACATCTTCCCGATTGCAGTCGCCTGCTCACAATATGCCCCAACAGAAAAAGATGTATACAAAACTTTTTGATTATTAATCCTGAAGTAAATGGGATTGTCTCAAGCGGATATGCAGATAATCCAGTTATGACAGACTTCAGAAAATACGGTTTTTACTGAGGCTATCACCAAGCCGTGCACCTTTGAGCAGATGAGTGATATAATTAAAAGGGTTTTAAACCGCTAATTCCCTGTTAATACCTTATGCCGCACCTTTCAGAAGGAATGCCTCAATGAAACTGTCAATCTCTCCATCCAGCACTGCATCTGCATTCCCAACCTCAACCTTTGTCCTTAAGTCCTTTACAAGCCTGTATGGGTGCAGGACATAAGACCTTATCTGATTCCCCCACCCAATCTCCTTTTTCTCTCCCTGAATCTCCTCCATCTTCTCCTTCTGCTTCTCATGCTCAAGTTCATAAAGGCGGGAGCGGAGTATCTTCATGGCCGATGACTTGTTCTTGTGCTGTGACCTGTCATTCTGGCACTGGACAACAATGTTTGTAGGTATATGAGTTATCCTGACTGCCGAATCTGTCTTATTTACATGCTGTCCACCGGCGCCACTGCTCCTGTATGTATCAATCCTCAAATCATCTTCCCTTATATCTACTTTTATATCATCTTCAAGCTCTGGAAATACAAAGACAGATGCAAAGGAGGTGTGACGCCTTTTATTTGCATCAAATGGGGAAATGCGGACAAGCCTGTGGACACCGTTCTCAGCCCTTAAATACCCGTAGGCATACTCGCCTGATACAGTAACAGTTACACTCTTTATACCTGCACCTTCGCCGGGCTGATAATCGTTTATCTCCGCCTTATAACCCCGCCGCTCTACCCAGCGGAGATACATCCTTAGAAGTATCTCTGCCCAGTCCTGAGACTCTGTCCCGCCTGCACCGGGATGTATTGAGAGAATGGCATTCGCCTTATCATTCTCCCCTGAGAGCATTGCCTGAAGCTCAAATTCCCCCAACTCCTTTTCAATACGGTTTAATTCACTCTGAATCTCTGAAAGGAGGCTTGAATCCTCTTCACTCTGAAGAAGGGTTATCAGCTCACTGCTGTCCTTAAGGGCTTTGTCCAGGCTATTCCATCTCTCAAGCGGTTTTTGGAAGAGAGACTTTTCCTTAAGTATCTTCTGGGCTCTTTCATTGTCACCCCAGAAATTAGGCTTTTCTATCTCTTTATCAAGCTCGGTTATCCTCTTTTCTTTTGTAGCGAGGTCAAAGAGTCCCCCTGAGTCTGTTAATCCTCGTAACTAAACTATCCAATTTTGATTTTAATTCTGCCAACATTGTTCCTCCTTATATTTTATCTGCGTGCATATACGATTTGAGCTTGAAAGACATCTTAATGCAAATTAACGAGTATCCCTGAGCAGACTCTTTCACAGTCTTTCAAAAGCCATGATTGAAAACCACAATAGAGACTTTTGAAAAACCTCTCATTTAATTTTCTTGATAAATTCTTCCGCACCTTTAAGAACATCTTTAACTGTTGAAGTCCTATGTAAAAGTCCTCTGTAATAACCTGCTATATGTAATTCATCATATAAATTTTCAAATTGCCTTATCAGTTTGCCATTATAAATTGATAAATGTTTTTTTATCATCTCTCTATAGGCATCTACAGACTTAGGTAACTCTTTCTTTGTAAATCCACTTTTTTGTAAGTAGTCTTCAATGGCTTTTAAAACCCCCAAATAAGCCACACCACAGGCTGATTTAACATATTTATCATCAACATACATATTGTCTTCAATTTTAGATTTATTTAGAATTTCTTTTGCATTCTCTATATACCTAATTGCTTCTTTCATCTGACACCTCCATACTTTTTATTAGAGGATATGCTAAAATACCTATAATGTCAAGGAAAGGCACTATGAAATATACTAACAAACCATCCCCCTTTATTAAAGAGGGTTAGGGAATTGTTTATTTCTGCCTCCTTCAGATTAATTGGTATATTTTGATTTTCTTTAATAACAGAGGAAAATGGCTTTTTCACCAAAAACTAAATAATAAACTAAATTTCTGTTTTATTTTTTCAAGTTTTATATATAATTTCATATGAAAGAGAGATAAATATTATGTCTTCTAAAAATAATATGCAGGATTCTTTTATAAGGTCTTTGTCTCAGCGTTTTCCATTTACAATTAATATTCTTCTTCTTATCTTTTCTATAGTCTTTACATTATCTTTAATTGAAATTGCTCTGCTATTTCGTGAAAAGTCCATTGCAAAACATGATATCCAATGGACGAAAGACTCCAATGTCAATCAACTTATAGGACGGAATCCTGTTGATATTTTAAAAGTGCAATTTTTTAATGGCTGCTTTATTGATAAAGGGATAATGACAGGCGATCCAATTTTAGGCTATGTTAATATTCCAAATGTAGAGGGTTACTCTATACGGGTTTATAACCGTCCTAACCTTGTTGTAAAAAAGCCATTTGATTTTTCTATTTTTGCCCATAATAATTTACAAACCGAAATTGCCCCTTTTAGTATTAATAATTTAGGAAATCGCGGGACTGAAATGACTGTGGAAAAACCAATAGGAGTTAGCCGTATAGTTTTCTTAGGGGATTCAATTACCTTTGGCTATTATGTTGAAGAAGAGCAGACCTTTGCAGTACAGATTGGAAATATGATTTCATCAGTAGTATCACCAAAATGTAGAATAGAGGTTCTTAATGCAGGGGTATCTTCACTGAATGCCCATCAAATATTTGGGCATCTGCGACATCGTGCCCTTTCATGGTCTCCTGACCTTATATTTTGGGCTTTTTATGTTAATGATATATGTGATAGAGAAGGCGATGTTCTATTTCCTGTAAGAAACTTGAGATGGCTATCACCATTACATCTCTCAGCCCTTGGTCGCTTTATTGAAGAATCGGTTTTTTCAACGAGCTTAGGCTCACATATAGGTATTGATACCGAAAACTCTGTAAATCGCTTTATTGAAGAATCATGGAAAAGAGTTGAAATGGATATTGTTCAGACAAAGGCACTCCTGCAAGAACATAATATTCCATTTGTTATAATTGCTTTTCCATCAGCCATACAATTTTCACGCCATTGGACAAACCAATACTACCAGATACGACTGAAAAAATTGTGTGAAAAATATAATGTTCCGTATGTTGATGTATTACCTGCTCTTGAAAAGGCTGGTTCAGCCGAAGATATTTATTATCGGGGCGACCTTGTTCATCCGAATGCAAGAGGACATAAAGCAACTGCGGATGCAATCTTTTCGCTGATTAAAGAAAACACTGCCCTACTAAAGAGGCTTTCAAATAATTGTATTCAGTAGGTTCATGATTACGGATGGATATGAAATTATCTCTTAAAAATCTTTTAAATAACCCGTTTGCAGTTTTTATTCTGTTATCACTTCTTGCAGCCCTTATTTACTCAAATACCTTTTCCGTCCCATTCCAATTTGATGATAGACATAATATTGCAGAGAATCCAAAAATCAGAGATATTTCTAACTTTCAAGATTTTTCAGGAACAAGGTATATAGGTTTTTTATCCTTTGCACTGAATTACAGGTTTGGCGGGCTTAATGTCTTCGGGTATCATCTCGTAAATTTGCTTATCCATATTACAAATGGTTTTCTGGTCTATCTCTTAGTTTCACTTTTATTAAAAACCTACCAAAACTCACAAAATACTCAAGCTTCATGGACTGCCTTAACATCAGCACTCTTATTTATATCCCATCCAATCCAAACCCAGGCGATAACATATATCGTCCAGAGATTCACTTCTCTGACCACTTTATTTTATCTGCTTGCTGTGGTCTGCTATCTGAAATGGAGATTGACTTCATCTGAAATAAAGCTGCGGCATTTATGGTATGGAGGGACGTTGTTATCTGCCGTCTTTGCTATGAAAACTAAGGAAATCAGCTTCACACTCCCCTTTATGATTCTGCTTATAGAGGTAATTTTCTTCAGTCAACCTGCAAAAAGGAGATGGGTTTATCTGGTTCCGTTCATGTTGACTCTGTTGATTATTCCATTCTCCCGAATTGATGCCGGAGTAAGCGGAGAGACTGAGGCTGGTATGGAGACAACAAAGTTCAGCAGGGTAGAATATCTTTTTACGCAATTTTGCGTGCTTGTAACTTATCTAAGACTCCTAATATTTCCGGCAAATCAAAGCTTAGACTATAGTTATCCAATCTATCACTCCTTTTTTGAAACTTCGGTATTTTTATCCTTTCTATTTCTCCTCTCTCTTTTTACTCTCTCCCTATATCTTATTCTATTGTCCCGTAGATTTCATAATCGGCTCATCGGGTTTGGCATATTATGGTTTTTCCTCACCATATCCATTGAATCCTCTATTATCCCTATTCGTGATGTAATCAATGAGCATAGGCTTTATCTCCCTGTTGCAGGATTGAGTCTTGCTGTCAGTTCTTCTTTTTTTCATTTTATAGAGTGGATTGAAAAACATGGAAGATTAGGTAAAAAATCTTTCAATACAATTGGCTGCTATTTATTCATAACATTAGTTGTTTTTTCTCTTTCAGTCGCTTCATATTGGAGAAATCGTATCTGGAAGGATGATTTTTCTCTCTGGATGGATACAGTAAGAAAATCTCCTAAAAAAGCAAGACCTCATCATAACCTTGGAACAGCATATTTGAATCGAGGGCAAATAAAAGAAGCAATACAGGAATATAAAACCACATTAAAACTAAACCCTTACTATCTTGATGCCTATTTTCATCTTGGGAATGCATATCTGCAACAGGGATTGATAGAGGATGCAGTTGCAGAATATCAATCTGTCTTAAAATTGAACCCAAATCACATAAAGGCACGTAATAACTTAGGGAGTATATACATCCAGCAAGGGCAGATAGAAAAGGCAATAGGAGAGTTTAAGGCAGTATTAATACTCGGTAACGATACACCTTCTTCTCACAATAATCTTGGAGAGGGCTATCGGATGCAAGGGCGGATAGAGGAAGCGTTTCAAGAGTTTCAGAGTGCACTTATACTTGACCCTAACTATGCGAATGCCCACAACAGTATGGGTCTTATTTATAAACAACTGGGGCGTCTTGACGAAGCCATTTATGAATTTCAGATAGCCTCAAAAATAAGGCCTGACCTTGCACAGACCTATTTTAACCTTGGAGATACCTATTTTCGCAAAGGAGATATAAACAACTCTGTTCATGCCTTTAAAAAGGCTCTACAGATTAAACCTGATTTTTCAGCAGCTCAAGAGGCATTAAAATCTTTGATTCGTTAGTGATCTTTCAATCTCCTCTGCAACTCTTTTTACTGCATCCATAGGATCTTTTGCAGTCCTTATAGGCCTGCCGACAACAATATAATCAGCACCAGCCTTTATCGCATCAGAGGGTGTTACAATCCTCTGCTGGTCATCATTTTTAACAACTGACCATGAGGGCCTTATGCCGGGAGTTACAACTATAAAGTCTTTCCCAAGTTCCTTCTTTACATATTGAGCCTCAAGCCCTGAACAGACAACTCCTGCACAGCCGGCGGATTTTGCAATCCTTGCCCTGTGTAAGACAAGTTTTAAAGGGTCTTGAAGCTCTTCCCTCATCCCCATCTCTTTTAATGAATCTCTTGATAAGCTCGTTAATACCGTAACTGCCAATACTTTTGTTTTGCCTGAAGCAGTTTCAACCGTTGCTTCAAGGAGTCTCCTCCCCTCATCACAATGGACAGTAATAAACTCTGCACCAAGGGCATTAGCTGATTTCATCGCCCCTTTCACAGTTTCAGGAATATCATAAAATTTTAAATCCAAAAATATCTTAGCCCTTCCTTCTCCTGATATAAGTTTCAAAATCTCAGGTCCTTCCTTTACAAAAAGCTCTAACCCGACTTTAAATAAGCCAATATGCTCATTTAAAATCTCTACATATTTCTTCGCAGAATTATAATCTGGAAAATCAAGTGGGAATATTATCCTGTCCTTTGGCTCTATCCGTGTTGAGGACTCATTATGCATAATGTCCTCCACTCTCTCTGGTAGCACAAATTGATTTAATGTCAGATATAATTTTATCTATGGATGGCTTATTGCAAGGGATATGTTCCGAAGGTCTTTCATACGGATGACAATGCCATTCCTTTAAATTATCGTAGCCGAAAATCCTTTGATTATTTTGTATTAATGCAAAATCCACCCTTTCGTTTCTTATATTGTATCGTACAGAAATAAAGAGATTTTTATCAAGATAAATATTGGCTTTGAGAGATTTTGGAGTTTTGAATATAAATTCAATCCTATATTCTATAAAATGCTTTCCAAGAGATGCTTTTATTTGCTGAAGGAAGACATCGATATTTAACATTTTCGTTACTTATTAAGCCCTTTAAGTCGGGATAAAGCAGAAAGTAATTCCTTCTTTTCCATTTCCAACATCTCCCAATCAACAAAATCGCCTTCTACCTCATAGCTATATTTGTTCTCAATTTTACCTTCGTCCCAAATTCTCTCAAATTCTTTAAATGAAATCCCGTACCTCTCCTCAAATTTCAGTATTTCACGGTTATAGTTATCAAGTCTGCTTTCAATTGCAGAGAGCAGAATATTATCTATCTTCTCTTTTAAAGTATCTTCGCCAAAGGATTCGACAAGGGCATTATATATGTCTTTATCAATTTCCAATATATTGGGCATAGCCACCTCCTAAAACCATATTATAGCAGAAGCCTTATTTAATCTGGCACTTTTCTTTTTTGGCTTTCTATCTTTAGATAAAGTCTGTTCTTTTTCCTCCTTTATCCTCGCCAGCAATATAATAATTTACCTAAAATTTTACTGATTTTATTTCAAATGGGCAAGAACTAACTTAAGTTTACTGCTTTGCTTCCATCATTTGAAGGAGTGTTGGGCTGTCAATAAATCCGGGGATTAACCTTCCGTCAGGGAGTATTACGGTTGGTGTAACATTTATGCCGAGTTGTTCGGTCAGTTTTAAATTTTCATCTACTGCCTTAGTATCACAATCTGCCTTTGGGAGTTTCTTACCTTCAATAGCATCATCCAACAGCTTAAGAGAATTCTTGCATAAAATAGTCTTTGATTTTTCATATGATTCAGGATGCACATTTACGAGAGGAAAGAGTTTTATATAAAAGACAATATCCTTATTCTTTTTTATTGTCTCCTTCATCTCTGTGTGAAATTTTTTACAATAAGGGCAGTCAGGGTCTGTAAATACAATTACCTTCTTTTTTGCAGATGGATTTCCTATTATAAGGGCATCAGTCAGGGGTATCAAATTCAAATCAATCTTACGAATGGGGGGAGGTTTGCCTATATCATCCACAGGTATTACCTTGCTAATAAGCACTACATATTTTTTACTGAAGTCTATATGAACCTTTACCTTATTGCCATTCTGAATACCATCCACCTCCCATAACCCTTTTATGAGTGCAGTCTTCACTTCAGAGACCTCTATCTTTAAAATCTTGCCTGCCTCATCCTTTGTAAGACTATGACAGCTTGCACAATCCCCTGCACACCCCTTCCCCTCAAATGAGAATAAAGACACTGGGGTAAAAAAAATGGCAATAAGTAAAAGAATTAAAGTTAAGAAAAACCTCATATTATCTTTTTAAATGCAAAGAAAAGAATAAAAATTTACCACAGAGATTTTAAAAGCGGTTTAAACAGTTTAAACGGTTTAATCCGGTTTTTTCCTAAAATGAAAGGTGTGACTGCTGTGCAAGTGCAATGTAAGCAGAGGGGAAGATACCCATACGCAATACACCGTATGCGGCTATAACCATTGCAATAATCATTGCCGTTGAGAAAACCAAACTCGGCATTGACTCTGCACCTGACACGGCTGACTCAGGTTCTTTCATATACATTGCTATAGTTACTCTAAGATAATAGTATACAGATACTACACTGTTTATTACACCAATAATTGCAAGCCCTATATAACCTGACTTTATAGCGGCAGAAAAGATATAGAACTTTCCCATAAAACCTGCTGTGGGAGGTATCCCTGCAAGCGAGAATAAAAATAAGCTCATTGTTGCAGCAACAACAGGGTGTCTGTAGGCAAGTCCAGTATAATCATCCACATTTACCCGCTCCTCCCCCTTCCCTCCGACTACAATAATAATCCCGAATGCACCTATATTCATAAATGTATATGCCAGCATATAATATAAGATACCGCTGATGCCAAGCTCATTTGCAGAAACAAACGCCACCAATACATATCCTGCATGGGCGATACTTGAATAGGCAAGCATCCTCTTTATATTATTCTGAACGAGTGCAATCACATTCCCGACAGTCATTGTAAGGGCTGCAAGTATCCAGATTAAATCAACCCATACACCCTGAAGCGACGGCAGTCCCTCAAAAAATACCCTTGCAAAGGCTGCAAAGGCTGCTGCCTTCGGACCTGCGGACATAAAGGCTGTTATCGGTGAAGGTGCCCCTTCGTATACATCAGGAGTCCACATATGAAATGGAACAGAGGCAATCTTGAAACCGAATCCCACCACAAGAAGAACCATCCCCATTATGAGAATTGGGTTTCCAAAATTAGACTCGGTTATGAACCCTGAAATCCCCTTGAGATTTGTTGTGCCTGTTGCACCGTAGAGGAGTGCAATACCGTAAAGGAGAAAACCTGTAGCAAATGAGCCGAGGAGGAAATATTTTAATGACGATTCATTGGATATCAGTCTGTTTCTCGTATAGCCGGCAAGGACATAAAGGCTTATGGACATCAGCTCAAGTCCAAGGAAGATGGTAATTAAATCCGCCCCGCCGCCCATAATCATCATCCCGACGGTGGCAAAGAGAATCAGGGAATAATACTCGCCGTGATTTATACCTTCATCCTTCACATATTTTACCGATATGAGTATTGTCAACCCGGTGCCGAGGAGGAAGATTAATCTGAAGAAACGAGAGTAGTTATCAAGAATCCACAGTCCGTTAAATGAATACTCAGTCCCTCCCTCCTGTGTAAATACAAGGAATGTGGCATAGGCTATACCTATAAAACTTATATATCCCAGATGGTCTCCCCCCTTTCCAGCCCCCCCATGGGAATGGTGGGGTGTAAAGGCATGTAATAGCAATACTATTACTGCAAAGATAGTTACAACAATCTCCGGATATATACTTGCCAGATTAATTGTCGGTATTGTTATTTCCATTTTTTAAGTTCCAAGTTGTAAGATGCAGGTTGCAAGTCTTGCATCTTGTATCTTGCATCTTGCATCTCATACTTTGCCTC
>JACRGN010000292.1 GCA_016234205.1 Nitrospinota bacterium
AAGAAGAAGCCTGAAGAGATGGCACAGCAGAGGGAGAAGTTTATAAAAGGTGCGACAGCCAATAAGATAGCGGAAAATAAGGCTGAAAAGATTTTTGACCTTATGGAGCACTTTGCAGGCTATGGATTCAACAAGTCTCACAGTGCCGCATATGCCCTGATTGCTTATCAGACTGCCTATCTCAAGGCACACTATCCGTTAGAATTCATGGCATCTCTCCTCACGAGCGAGATGGGGAATACCGATAAAATTATTTTATATATAACCGAATGCAAAAGTATGGGCATCAAGGTTCTCCCGCCAGATATAAATGAGAGTTTTAAGGATTTTACAGTAGTCTATGAAGAAGAGGGTCGAGGGTCAAGGGTCAAGGGGCAAGATAAAAATATACTTACCCCTTACCCCTTACCCCTTAATAATGGGGGGATTAGGTTCGGCCTTGCAGCAGTGAAGAATGTAGGTGCAAATGCAGTAGAGTCAATATTAGCGGTAAGAGAGAAGAAGAAATTTGATTCTCTGTCAGATTTCTGCCAAAATGTAGAATTAAGGGTTGTAAATAGGAAGGTGATAGAGAGCCTTATAAAATGCGGTGCATTTGATAGTGTAGATTCTGCCAATCTTTCTCCGGGGAAATTCAGGGCGAGGATGATGGATGATATTGACATAATTATGGGGATCGCCCAGAATATCCAGAAAGACAGGGAAAAAGGGCAGTTTAATATGTTTGATAATTCGTTTGGAAGCGGGTCACAGCCTTCAGCCTCCAAATCTGCGGAGTGGAGCGAAAAGGAGCTTCTTTCATTTGAAAAAGAGTCACTCGGTTTTTATATATCAGGGCATCCTTTGTCAAGGTTTGAAAACGAGATAAAGCATTTTACTAATGCAAATACACAAAATCTTCAAGAGGTTAAAAATGGGAGGGAGATAAGTATAGCTGGTATTATAAGCAAATACAGGACACAGGTTACAAAAAAGGGAGATAAGATGGCATTCGCCACACTTGAAGACCTGCAGGGTTCTGCAGAGGCGATAGTGTTTCCTGATGTATTTAAGGCATCTGGAAACCTGATTGAAGGCGAAGAGCCTGTCCTGATTAAGGGAAATATAAGTGCAGAGGAGGACTCTACAAAAATAATTGCAAGGGAGATTTTCCCACTGACGAATATCAGGGAGAGGCTCTCTTCAAATGTCCATATAAATCTTAAGGCAGTAGGGCTTGAGAAGGATATGCTGGTTCGTCTGAGGAAGATTTTATCATCAAGCAAGGGTAAGAATAACCTCTTCCTCCATCTCTTCTTTCCTGATAAAAGCCAGATAAATATTGGGGTGGATAAAACCTTTCAGGTCAGCACAACTGAATCTATGGTTAAAGAGATTGAAAACCTATTTGGGGATGAGGCAGTGTATTTTGAGTAAGACAGGCTAAGGTTAAGGTTGAGGTTAAGGGGATTTCCCCGTTTTTCCTTAACCTTAACCTCAGCCTCAACCTTTTTAGTTATGGCAGGACAATATTTAGATTTTGAAGAACCGATTATTGAACTTGAGAAAAAGATAGCAGAACTTAAAGCTGTCTCAAAGAATAATGGTGTAGATTTTTTAGGTGAGATAAGGCGGCTGCACAAAAAGGCGAACAGGCTTAAACACTCCCTTTTGTCAAGGCTTACAAGATGGCAGAGGACGCAGCTTGCGAGGCATCCTTCCCGTCCTTATGCATTTGATTATATAAATATGATGACAAAGGATTTTATAGAACTGCACGGAGACAGGCATTTTGGCGATTGCCATTCCATTATAGGCGGTATTGCCAGATTGGAAGATTGGAGTGTATTTATAATAGGCCAGCAGAAGGGGAGGGACATAAAAGAAAAGATGTATAGGAACTTTGGTATGCCCCAGCCTGAAGGCTATCGGAAGGCACTCCGACTCATGAAGTTTGCAGAAAAATTCGGCAAACCCATTATTACATTAATTGATACACCTGGTGCATATCCAGGAATAGGTGCTGAGGAGAGGGGACAGGCTGAGGCAATAGCACGGAATCTCTATGAGATGGCAAATATCTCCGTCCCAATAATAGTTGTAGTTATCGGAGAGGGTGGCAGTGGCGGTGCATTGGCAGTGGGAGTTGGTAATAGGGTTTTGATGCTTGAAAACTCAGTTTATTCAGTAATATCACCTGAGGGGTGTGCCACCATTCTGTGGGAGGACTGCAAAAAGGTTGAAGAGGCGGCTGAGGCACTCTGCTTAGCTTCAGATGATTTATTAAAATTAGGTGTGATAGATGAAATAATAAAGGAGCCTCTCGGCGGTGCCCACCGTAATCCAGAGGCAACTGCAGGAATATTGAGGAGGGTTTTGAGAAGACATCTGCAGGAATTGACATTACTTTCACCTGATGATTTAATCCAGCAGAGGAGAGAGAAATTTAGAGAGATGGGTACTTTTACTGAACGATAATTAATTTATTCTGAGTTTAAGACAGCCTTAACATCTACTGCCTTCACACCTTTTTCATAAACAAAAAGGGGATTTATTTCAATTTCCTTAATATTTTCTATTTCAATTAATACCTCTGATAACTTTATTATTGCCTCTGAGAGGCTATCTATATCAGCAGGCTTTGAACCTCTGAATCCAGTCAGGAGCGGATAGCCCTTTACTTCCTTTATCATCTCAATCGCCTCTTTTTTATCAAGGGGGGCAAGCCTGTAAGATACATCCTGCATTAGTTCTACCGAAATTCCTCCTGTGCCGAACATAACTACTGGTCCAAATTGAGGGTCTCTTATGCCCCCAATTATAACTTCTATTCCTATTGGAGACAGCTCTTCTAAAAGGAAGCTGTCTATTCTTGCAGTTGGCATTTTATGGGAAATATTCTTTGCCATCTTAGTCCACACATTAAGTAGTTCTTTAATATTCTTTATATTAGTAACTACTCCGCCTGCTTCACTCTTATGGAGGATATCCTGTGATACTACTTTTAAG
>JACRGN010000294.1 GCA_016234205.1 Nitrospinota bacterium
ACATCTATATTCATATATTGGCATATCAAACCTCCTAATTTAATGTTATTTTAATCAAAAATAGCATATTTTAACTAAATAATCAATTTTTTGTTTTGACATAATATTTATGTTTGTTATTATAGCAAGTTAAAAAATATGCGAGATATTCATCAGGAAAAGATACTAATACTTGATTTCGGCTCACAATATACCCAGTTGATTGCGAGGAGGGTGAGGGAGTGCAGGGTATATTGCGAGATAGTTCCTTATAATATAGGGATTGAGAAGATTAAAGAAAATAAGCCGAAGGGGATAATACTGTCAGGCAGTCCATCAAGTGTTTATATGCCAAATGCACCCTTGATAGATAAGAAACTTTTTGAACTCGGAATCCCTGTCCTTGGTATCTGCTACGGTATGCAGTTGATGACCCATCTCTTAGGCGGTGTTGTATCAAAGTCTGCAAAGAGGGAATACGGGAAGGCAGAACTCGTAATTGATGACGATTCTGATATATTTAAAGATATAACTCATCACTCATCACTCATCACTCATCACTCTATTACTGTGTGGATGAGTCATGGTGACAGGATTGAAAGGATGCCGGAGGGTTTTATAAAAATTGCACATTCTGACAATTCCCCTGTTGCAGCCATGAATAGCAGGGATTCTAAGCTGTTTGGGATTCAATTTCACCCTGAGGTGGTTCATACGCCCAAGGGTATAGAGATTTTTAAAAATTTCCTTTATAATATCTGCCGCTGTTCACCCTTATGGACAATGGCATCTTTTGTAGAATATTCTGTAGAGGATATTAAAAGCAGGGTAAAAAATAAAAGGGTGATGTGTGCATTGAGCGGCGGTGTTGATTCATCGGTTACGGCTGTTTTAGTTCACCGTGCAATAGGTGACAGGCTTACATGCGTTTTTGTCAATAACGGGCTTTTGAGAAAGGAAGAGGCAGATAAGGTATTATCGGTATTCAGGAATAATTTTCATATTAAGTTAATTTATGCAAATGCTGAAGAGAGATTTTTAAATAAACTTAGAGGGATTACAGACCCGGAAGAGAAGAGAAAGATTATAGGAAGGGAGTTTATTGCTGTATTTGAAGAGGAGGCAAAAAAGACAGGGGGGTTTGATTTCCTTGCTCAGGGGACACTATATCCTGATGTAATTGAGAGCACATCTTTTAAGGGACCTTCTGCTACTATAAAGACCCATCATAATGTCGGGGGGCTTCCAACTGACATGGAGTTTGAACTGATTGAACCTTTAAGGGAACTTTTTAAAGATGAGGTGCGATTATTGGGGAAAGAATTGAATATGTCTGATGATATTTTGTGGAGACAGCCGTTTCCAGGACCAGGTCTTGCTATAAGGGTTCTTGGTGAGGTTACAAGAGATAGGCTTGAGTTATTGAGGAATGCAGATGCAATTGTCCTTGAGGAGATTAAAAAGGCAGGTCTTTACAGAGAGATATGGCAGTCGTTTGCAGTTCTTCTGCCTGTAAAGAGTGTTGGTGTAATGGGGGATGAGAGGACTTATGAAAATGTAGTGGGATTAAGGGCTGTAACGAGCACTGATGGGATGACTGCAGACTGGGCAAAACTCCCCTATGACTTATTGGGGGTTATATCAAGCCGTATAATTAATGAGGTGAAGGGGATTAACAGGGTTGTCTATGACATAAGCTCAAAACCACCGAGTACAATAGAGTGGGAGTAAACAAGATGCAAGATGCAGGATGCAAGATACAAGTTTTTTACTGTTTTTTACTTGAAACTTGTGACTTGTAACTTTAATATGGGAGGATCTATGACAAAAAATAAATATGGCAGCAGGTATCAGTGTTTTAAATGTGGATGTAAATTTTATGACTTAAACAAACCTAAGGCAATATGCCCAAAATGCGGGGCTGACCAGTCAGGTGCCCCGAAGCGTGAAAAGTCGGCACACGCAGTAGTTCACAAGGCACCGGTAATTCCAATTCCTGAGGAGGAGTTATCTGAAGGGATTGCCCCTGATATAGAAGAGGGTGAAGAGGGTTTTGTGGGGATAGAAGATGAAGAATTCCCTCTTGAAATTACTGAAGAAGAAGAGGAATTTTAGCTTAAAGGATTCAAGGGTTCAAGGAGTCAAGGGTTTAAGTGAAAATAAAATACTTATCCCCTTGAACCCTCGAATCCTTGAACCCTTCTTTTGAGTTTTATGCATCATTCTGATTTTGTCCATCTGCATCTCCATACACAGTATAGTCTATTAGACGGTGCTATTCGTCTTGACTCGCTCTTAAAGAAGGCAAGTGAATACAAGATGCCTTCCATTGCCATGACCGACCACGGGAATATGTTTGGTGCTGTGGATTTTTACCAGACAGCCAAGAAATACGGCATCAAGCCCATTATCGGATGTGAGGTCTATGTTGCCCCCAAGAGCAGACTTGAAAAATCAACACAAGAAGGCATATCTGACAGCTCCTATCACCTTATATTGCTGGCAAAAAATACTATAGGATATAAAAACCTTGTCACACTTGTAAGCGCTGGTTATTTGGAAGGGTTTTATTATAGACCTCGTATAGATAAGGAGATTCTCTCAAAGCACACAGAGGGTTTGATTGCCTTAAGCAGTTGTATGAAAGGTGAAGTTCAAAGGCTCATCCTTAAAGGTCAGACGGAGGAGGCTTATAAGTCAGCCTCTTTTTATAAGGAGGTAATGGGGGAGAGAAAATTTTATCTTGAAATCCAGGATCAGGGTATCCCTGAACAAAAGGATATTAATAAAACTATAATAGAGATGGCAAAGAAACTTTCCATTCCGTTGGTTGCTACAAATGACTGCCACTATATGGATAAGGGTGATGCCGAGGCACATGAGGTTCTCCTCTGTATTCAGACAGGAAAGACGGTTAATGACCCCAAGCATATGAAGTTTACAACCGACCAGTTTTATTTTAAATCACCGGAGGAGATGAAGCTCCTGTTTAAAGAAGTGCCTGAGGCTATATCAAATACACTGGAAATAGCGGACAGGTGCAATCTTGAAATCAGGTTTGACCAGATTCACCTCCCCCGCTATGACATCCCCTCTGATTCTACACTTGACGGCTACCTCAGAGATATGGCGATACACGGATTGGAGAAGAGGCTAAAACAGTGGTCAGTGGTCAGCGGTCAGTTGTCTGAGGAGGTAAGAGAGATATACTTCAAAAGGCTTGAGAGTGAGCTTAAGATAATAAAGGCTATGGGTTATTCGGGATATTTCCTAATCGTCTGGGACTTTATTGATTATGCCCGCAGAAGCGGGATACCTGTGGGTCCCGGCAGGGGTTCTGCCGCAGGGAGTCTGGTTGCATATGCCTTAAGGATTACAGATCTTGACCCGATTAAATACGGCTTATTGTTTGAGAGATTTTTAAATCCTGATAGAGTAAGTATGCCTGACATAGATATAGATTTTTGTAAGGAGCGGAGGGACGAGGTAATAGACTATGTAACAAAGAAGTATGGAAATGTCGCACAGATAATAACATTTGGAAGCATGAATGCAAAGGCGGCTATCAGGGATGTCGGGAGGGCACTGGCAGTGCCTTACGGAGATGTGGATAAGATTGCCAAATTGGTCCCCAACAAACTCAACATAACGCTTGATGAGGCGATAAAAGAAGAGCCAAGGTTTACAGAGATGGGGAAAAAGGATGAGATGGTAGGCAGGATTCTGAATATTGCAAAAAAACTTGAGGGTCTTCCAAGACATGCATCTACCCATGCGGCAGGTATTGTTATATCTCCTTCACCGCTCACAGAGTTTATGCCGCTTTATAAGGGAAACAGGGGTGAAATAACAACCCAGTATCCGATGGGGGATATTGAAAAGCTTGGGCTTCTTAAAATGGATATCCTCGGTATCAGAAACCTTACAGTTATAAGGGATACGGAGGAACTTGTCAGGGAGAAAAATAAAATAGATTTTAATATAGAAAATATTCCGCTCAATGATGTGGATACATATAGATTATTAGGTGAGGCACAGACTTTTGGTGTATTTCAGCTTGAGAGTTCAGGCATAAGGGATATATTAAGGAAAATGAAACCTGAGGTATTTGAGGATATTATTGCATTGGTGGCACTATATCGTCCAGGTCCCCTTGGCAGCGGGATGGTGGATGACTTCATCAAGAGAAAACATGGGACAATCCCAATAAAAAACATAGTCCCTCAGTTAGATGAAATCTTAAAAGAGACTTATGGCGTCATTCTCTATCAGGAACAGGTAATGAAGATTGCAAGTGTGCTCGGCGGCTTCAGTATGGGGGCTGCAGATTCATTGAGAAGGGCAATGGGCAAGAAGAAGCCTGAAGAGATGGCACAGCAGAGGGAGAAGTTTATAAAAGGTGCGACAGCCAATAAGATAGCGGAAAATAAGGCTGAAAAGATTTTTGACCTTATGGAGCACTTTGCAGGCTATGGATTCAACAAGTCTCAC
>JACRGN010000298.1 GCA_016234205.1 Nitrospinota bacterium
ATTTTTTATAATATTATGGTATTTCTCATCCCCTGTTCCAAGTATTGTAAACTGAATATCCATCTTCATCAAATCATCTGCTGCCTCTTCCCATATATCCCATCCTTTCTGGCTGCTGAGCCTTGATATCATCCCGATTACAGGAGTATCGGGTGATTGGGGAAGATTGAATGTCTTTTGTAAATCTTTTTTGCAAGATTTTTTTCCCTTTATATTTTCTATTGAATAGTTCTCAATTATACAACTGTCTTTTAAAGGGTCCCACTCGTCATAATCAATTCCATTAATGATACCGTGTAATTTTTCTGCCTTTTCTTTTAATAGGCCCTCAAAGCCGTAGCCGTATTCCGGGGTCTGTATTTCTTCACGATATTTTTTGCTTACCGTTGTAATAACATCTGAGAAAACAATACCTGCCTTTAGAAAACTTATTTTCCCATAAAACTCTAAAAATTCGGGTTTGAAGTATTCAGGGCCAAGATTAAGCAAGTGCATATCTAATGCCCAGAACAGGCCATGATATCCAAGATTGTGTATAGTAAGAATGGTTTTTATTTTATTGAAATTGGGGTAATCCTTAAAATGTGTCTTTAAAAAAAGCGGCACAAGCCCTGTCTGCCAGTCGTGGCAGTGGATTATATCAGGCTGCAGATTAAGGATATTTATTGCCTCAAGCACAGACTTAGAAAAGAATACGAATCTTTCTGCGTTGTCAAGATAGTCTCCCTGAGGCGTTGAATAGATATAGTTACGATAATAGTATTCATCATTTTTAATAAAATAGACATTTATATCTTTTCCTGTTTTTCCGCACAGGATTTCAGCACGGACTCTTTTATTTGACACAGGCGCCTCAATATGCCTGCCTGTGGATACGAGGCCAAGTTTTTTCTCATCTATGACCTTATATTTTGGCGTAATTATGTAAACCTTATGGCCAAGCCTTTCTAATGCCTTTGGCAGGGCAGCAGCAACATCTGCCAGTCCGCCTGTTTTTGAGAATGGCGCCACCTCTGATGATACAAAGACTATCTTCATATCTCTGCTTCCTTAAGATACTTTGCTGCCTCTTCAGGGGGTGTTGGATTGATATAAAAACCAGAGCCTGCCTCAAAGCCTGCAACATGCGTAAGCTTAGGCATTATCTCTATGTGCCAGTGATAATAGTCTTCGTATGTTGTTTTTCCGTCCTTTAGCGGAGAGTTATGGATGATGAAATTGTACGGCGGGTCATTCAATACCCTGCTCATCCGCTTTAATGATTCTGAAAGTATCCTTGCGAGGTTCTCCATATTCTGTTTTTGTATATCCTCAAAGGATGCGTCATGCATCTTTGGCAGTATCCATGTTTCAAAGGGAAATCTCGGCGCATAAGGCGAGAGGGTTACAAATTCGTTGTTTTCTGCAACAACGCGGCTTCTGTCTGTTGTCTCCTGGCGAACAATGTCGCAGAAAATGCACCTTTCCTTATATTCATAATATTCCTTTGCGCCTTTCATCTCCTCTGCTACCAGGCTAGGAATAATAGGCAGTGCAATGAGCTGGGAATGAGGATGTTCAAGCGTTGCGCCAGCTTCAAAGCCCTGATTCTTGAATATCAATATGTAGCGGAATCTTGTATCCTTTTTTAAATCCATAATCCTGTCCCTGAATGCCCAGAGGACATTTTCAACCTGTTTAATAGGAAGAGTTGCAAGGCTTTCGTTATGCTCAGGCGATTCAATAATAACCTCGTGCGCGCCTATACCGCTCATCTTGTCAAATATGCCGACACCTTCCCTGTGTAAATAGCCTTCAATCTGCAGTGCTGGGAATTTATTCGGAACAACACGCACACTCCATCCAGAAGTATTTGGCTTTGAACCGTCGTTTCTGTATGCAAGCACCTCTGGCGGTGTCTTATCCTCATTATTAGGACAGAATGGACAGAAACCTCCTTTAAGCACATCCTCTCTTTTATGTGTAAAATTTGACGGTCTCTTGCCCCGTCCTGTAGATATTATCACCCATCTGCCGATGATGGGGTCTTTTCTTAATTCTGGCATTAACTACCCCCCTGTAAGGTCATTGAAAATTGTAAAATGCAAAATGAAAAATGTAAATTGTAAAAAGAGGGCGTATTTTTATAATTTTGCATTTTGCAATGTAATATTCGCATTTTTCATTTAATATTAAGTTTTATATTAATCTCCCATTCCTCTTTTGGTTTCAGGTTCAATTTCCACAAAGGCAAAAACGATGTCCCCTGATAAGTTCGTTCAAAGCCCTCTTCAGACTGTGATATGGTCTCTACCGGATGCACCCACAATCCTGAGCTTGCAGAATAGGATAATTCTACTCTTATTTTAGACCACTCATCAACAAGGCTTATTCTATTAATATCATTAAAATCACCTGAGACTGACATCTGTCTTTTTTTATCTTCCCTGCCCTGAAGGACATAATATCTGCTTTCATCATTTCCAGCTAACAGCGTAAGGTTAAATTCTATGCCAAAGAAGGATTCAATAGGAATTATTCCCCTATTTATCAATGAATAACCCGCGTTTATCATACCACTATTTCCATTAAAGGAAAATCTTTTTCTAATAGTTACCGGAACAGCGCCTTTTTCTGTATATATTGCCCCATCCTTCTTTAGGATAATATATCCGTCGCTTTTGTCTTTTAAAAAGGAAAACTCTTCAATGCCGTATGGCTGATTTACAAAATCTCCAAGCTCTTTATAATTACATCTTGCAAAAGATTCAGGTGTTGCAGATGAATCAATAAAATGGTCTAAAAACGAATAGCGATTGTACCAGTCATAATACAAAAGCCCTTCAAGCCCCTCCTCTTTTGATTTTATTATATGATGAATAGAGACAGGCTCTGCTGCAGAGCCTTCATTATTTTTTGCAATTTTTAATTTGTAGTGATATCCCTCTTTGCGCCTTGCAAGCAGATTAGAGATATTAAATGCCTTTGGTTTAAAGTCAATTTCAATAATACCGCCCCCATAGTTAGGCGACAGATAGGTATTTATATATGGATTGCTGATTAATATCTCTTTGAATCCATCGCTGTTGTAATCAATTGTTTCTGCTTCAAGATATATTTCCTTTTCTTGGTGCCTTTTTTCATCTGCTGCATTCTCGGACAGGATAAGGTGCTTATAAACAGCATGACGCAGATAATTCAGATAAAGCCCGCCGAACAGGCCGTGCCAGTATGCGCAATTGCACTGGCCGCGGTAAAGCTCCTTTTTCGCTGCTTCTCCCTTTATATCATTAACTTTGAAGGCGCTGTTTACCTTCCTGCTTGCATACAACATCTTCTTGTGCATATTGTTTGCCTCAGGATATTTTGCAAGAAAATTATCCCAGAAGCCGCCCCTGATAAAAGGCTTATATTCCTCTAATCTGCCTGCTGCCTTTAGTTCTTCTATAGTTTTTTCATATTCTTCAATTGCCTCTGCAGGCAAAGCCCATTCCATCATCTCTTCATAAGATGCTGTTGGAAGATAGACCCTGCCTGTCGGAGGGTATTTATCAAGAAATTCGCTAAAGGTCATAAGATTAATCCAGTCAGAATTCTCATCAAGGGCATTAAAAAACCTCTCAAGCCATCCTTCCTCAAAGACCCATTTGTATGTTCCCGGCCACACCCCGAATTTCTCTCCGTCATCAGCATAGGTAATGCCTATTTCTCCATTTTCTTCAGCAGTTTTTTTAAGGTATTCAATTGTATCTTCAGGGAGCTTAAAAGGTATATAGTATCTGAGGGTCTTATCAATTGGAAATATGGCTGTTGTAAAATTTTCTCTTTCAGTAATGTAATAGCCGTAGATATCCTTATGCTTAAGCCCGGCATAAGTAAAGTGAGATTCATCAAGGATTGTGTATTTTATATCTGAAGCAGAAAGAATCTTTGGCAAAGAGGGGTCCCACACCCTTTCAGCAAGCCATAGGCCTGTTGGATTATATCCGAATCGTTCTTTTATAAACCTTGTATGCAGCCTTATCTGGCCTATTGCATCTGTCTCAGGTATCATTGGCAGAATCGGCTCATAAAATCCGCCTGTAAGAAGCTCTATTTGATTTTTACTAACAAGGGCATTTATCCTTTCAAAAAAATCAGGCGCATTCCATTCCACCCATTCCCATAAAGGGCCTGTGTAGTGAAGCGTGAGCCTAATCTTTGGATGTTTCTCAAGGATTTGAATAAAGGGCAGATAGCATTTTTCAAAGGCCTCTTTAAATACCCCCTCAAAGTTTCCGACAGACTGATGATTATGTATGCCAATAAGAAGATTTATTTTTGCCATTACACCCTCCACATGATTCTTTCAAAATTTTCGTCAGGCACAGTAAGCAGTATAAAGCCTTTTTGGGGGTAGCGCTCTGTTTCAATATCATTTTTTTCAAGTTTTACATTTATCTTTGCGGTTTCACCTGCTTTTAACTTCAATTCAGAAAAGGGGATGGATAGTTCAATTATCTTATCTACACTAATGCTGTCAATATCCTTTATTTTCTCTGTCCTGCCGTTATATGCCTTAATAAGTTCGTATGAGGCTACTCCCTTTTTCCCAAATGGAAATATCAGCCTGAATTCTTCTTTGTCAAAGATAATTATCTGCGCCTCTAAATCCTCTTCAAGCTCTAAATTAAGAATAGGGTCAATCCGTATATAGAGTTTATTCAGGTCAAAGCCATAATATATCTCCTCAAGAAATCTCTCTGTTTTATACATCGTGCCTCTGTGCCGCGTGCTTAGTATACATCCTGCCTCAAGCCATTCAAAATAATCTGTTACCCTTCCGTCAATTACAGGTGTTATAAAGCCAACCGGCACATTTTCAGGTCTTACCTCATGGAACTGTATAATCGGGGTTTCAAGATAGGATGGCACATCATTCTTTAATATCCTGTAGACATTGGAAAGGTGTGTCCTGAAGAGTCTGTCAAACTCTTCGTCATTATCGCTGAAAAAATCATCTCCATACCACCAGAACCAGTCGCTGCCCTCTGCCATATATATAGATTCATAGCATTTGTTTATATCATCTGAAGAATATTGCCCTGTTTGTTCGGCTTCCTTTAAAAATTCCTTTGTCCTTTTTAAATAGTCCCAGCCAAGGTTCTTTTCATATGAGCCTATCCATATAGCAAAATTGCTGTTAATCCAGGAGCCTGAATGGATATTTTCTAAGGCATCAGCAGGAGGGTTCTCATTAAGGTAATCATTAATTCTCACAGTCTCAAGTTCCTCAGCATCTGACAGGCCTTTGTAGAGATTTCTCAGAAAATCACCGCCATTGTTTGGATAGTGCTCCCATGGATTTTCACCGTCAAGTATTATTGAAACAAGAGGCGCCTTGTCTGATAATGCATTCTTTATCTCATATAAGTGTTGGATAAGATCATTTGCAGCAGCAGCCTGTGGGTTTTTTGAATATGTAAACCCAACAAGGTCTGAGAGCCCCTGGTCCCTGAATATAATTGCTACATCTTTATCATGGTAGATTGCCTTATAAGGCTTGTATAAATATCCTGCCTTGTCCTTTTTTCCTATTGTCTTAAAGAGGATGCCTTCATCTGTGGCAGTCCATTTTATGCCTGAGTCATGTAAAATC
This sequence comes from Nitrospinota bacterium, assembly GCA_016234205.1. Taxonomy (GTDB): domain Bacteria; phylum Nitrospinota; class Nitrospinia; order UBA9942; family UBA9942; genus UBA9942. The sequence goes on from JACRGN010000298.1 coordinate 5,618, forward strand.
TGGATAATCTCAGGGCATACAGAGCCTTCTGACGGCCATATGCCGTTAGGCCTTTTGCCAAAGACCTTTTCATGATATTCTATTGCCAATCTTATCTGAGAGCTAACATCATCAGGATTGCTGAATATCTCAGGCATGGGATTATCAGGAAGGGAGCGTCTTGAAATCTCTGTATTATAGAGAAGAGGCATAATAGGATGATAAAATGGCGATGTGCTGAGCTCTATCTGCCCCTTTTCTTCAGATGTCTTGTATGCAGGAATGATCTTCTTCAATATTTCCATCTGGATATTAATAATCCTGTTTTTGTCGTCTTCTGAAAAGCTTCTTCCTTTTTTCTTTAGTTCTCTTATCTCTTCATATTCCTCTTCTGCCTTAAAACCGAACCACGCAAGATTGAACCAAGTCTGTAGATCCCTGATGTCATCATATGTAAATCTCTTTACTGCGTCATCTATTGTATGTGAAAATATATGCCTTCCCCTCTTTTCAAGGAGCCGCAGATAGCCTTTATTAGGTATTATTATTGTCTCCCAGTTTATCATAAAGAAGTTGGTAAGGATAAATCTTTTTTCAGGCTCTGTTAAATCTGATGCAGGTTTTATTGAATGCTCCAAAAAAGTATCTTTTACATTATTGTCTATATATGCAGTAAATTGCTTTAGCAGCGACGGCACAAGATTAAATGTAACCTTGATTGATGGAAACTCATCAAGTATCCTTATCATATCATAATAGCTCTTTGTTCCGTGAAGCCTGACCCACGGCATTGATGTCCTGTTTGTTAAAGGGTCAAGATAATAGGGCTGATGCATGTGCCACAGAAATGCTATTTTGAGATGTTTACTCAAGGATGGTTCCTTTTGATATAACTACTATCCTGTTAGGCGAAACATAGAATTTTTTCTTGTCCTCTTCAATATCATAGCCTATGTGCATATCAGGTGGAATCTTTACGCCCTTATCAATGATAGCCCTTTTAATCTTTGCATATCTTCCGATTTCAACATCTTCCATTAAGATAGATTCTGTTACAAAGGAATAGCTGTTTATCCTGACGCGCGGTGAGATGATGCTCTTATCTATATGTCCTCCGCTGATTATGCATCCC
>JACRGN010000296.1 GCA_016234205.1 Nitrospinota bacterium
CAGGTAGAGGCTAAGATTACAAATGAGGATAAAAGATTTCAGGCAATTGATTGGTTTGAGAAAGGGTATCAGCATACTTTAAAAAAGGAACATGATTCTGCAATAGAGGCATACACAAATGCAATAGCCTTAGACCCGAATAATGCCGATGCCTACAACAATCGTTGGATTGCCTATAATAACAAAGGACAATATAAAATGGCAATTTCAGATTTTAAGAAAAATTGTGATATGGGAGATAAAGATGGGTGCGAAAAAGTGAAAGAGCTAAAGCAGAGTAATTCTAAAAGAAAGGGGGTGGATTTTTAGATGAAAAAAACATTAATTATGGCAGAATAAACCACCACACACAGAGACACAGAGAAAATCATAATTAGTTTTTGATTAATTGTTACAATAATCTTTCATGCAGTTCCATGGCTGATTTTTCACTTATATGTAAGACCGCGGCAAGTTCTTTAACAGATGCCTCTTTTATTTTTTTAAGACTGCCAAAATGTTTTAACAGCGTCCTCTTTCTCTTTAATCCGATACCGGGGATTTCATCAAGTTCAGATATTATTCCTTCCTTACCCCTCAATTCCCTGTGATATTTAATGGCAAAGCGGTGTGCCTCATCCCTTATTCTTTGAATCAGGTGTCTCCCAGATGAACCGGTTTCAAGTTTCATGTTGCAAGTTTCAAGTTTTTCATCTTGCATCTTGCATCCTGCATCCTGCATCTTATATATCGTATCTGTCTCCGGATTATTTCTGTCCTCACCCTTTGCAATCCCTATTGTATCCACATCAGCAATTGAAAGTTCCTTCAATACATTATTCAGGATATTAAGCTGACCTTTCCCGCCATCTACAATAATTAAATCAGGCAATACTGAAAGGGTTCGAGAGTTCGAGGGTTCGAGGGTTCGAGTAAATGATTTTTCACTTGACCCCTTGAATCCCTGCCCCCTTGACCCCTCTTTTAATTTACTGTATCTCCTCAAGATTATCTCTCTCATCATTCCATAGTCATCCATGCCAGCCACTGTTTTTATCCTGAATCTTTTATAATAATTTTTTGCAGGCTCTCCATCAATAAATACAACCATTGAGCCTACTGCCGATGCCCCCATGATGGTTGAAATATCAAAAGCCTCAATCCTTAATGGCAATTTACTTAAATTTAGCCTTGTCTTTAAATCTTTTAGTGCAGCCATTCTTAAATCTGCTGAATCAAGTGTCATCTTAAGAGAGATTGCTGCATTTTCCTTTGCCATGTGAATAAGCCCTCTCTTTCTCCCCCTGTGAGGAACGACTATCTCAACCCTTCCACCCCTTTCTTCAGAAAGCCACTCCTTTACAATTTCCATCTCATCTATCTCTTTTTCTAAGATAATCTCTTCTGGAATGAATACATCACCACTGTAATATTGTCTGACAAAGGATGAGAGAATTTCTGTATCATCTATATCTTCAGTATGCGTAAATATAAGATTCTTATCACCTATGAACTTCCCGCCCCTGATAAATAAAAGCTGGACATTTGCTTTCTCCCCATCTCTATAAATGGCTATTACATCCTCGTCTTCAAGGGTTGTGGATATGATATTCTGTTTCTCCATTATCCTTTCTATTGCTGAAATCTGGTCTCTTGTCCTCCCTGCCTCTTCAAATCTCAAGTTTTCTGATAACTCATCCATTTTTCTCTTCAGATTATTCAGGAGTTCATCATTTCTCCCTTTAAGGAAGAGGACAATATCTCTGACTATTTTTTCGTAATCCTCTTTTTTCACATATCCTGCACATGGTGCAAGACACCTGCCCATCTGATAGTTTAGACATGGTCTTCTTTTAGGTCTGCCATCCAATGAGTTTCTGCTCTGGCGCAGTTGAAATATTCTATGTATTAGTATTAAGGTCTTACGGAGGGATTTTGGAGATGTATAAGGACCGAAATACATGCCCTTATTTTTCTTAACCCTTCGGACGATGGAAAGATATGGATACATCTCCTCAGTTGCAAGTCTTAAGTATGGATAGTGTTTGTCATCCCGCAAAATTACATTATATTTAGGCTTGTGTTTCTTTACCAGATTACTTTCAAGAATTAGTGCCTCCACTTCGTTCTCTGTAAC
>JACRGN010000293.1 GCA_016234205.1 Nitrospinota bacterium
GCGGGGATGTCTGTATAACTGATAATGGTGTCCATATGGCGCGCCATAGTGATAACCAGATGCTCCATGACCACAGGGGAGACACCCATCATTCCGAACATAGACAGGGAATTAATAAGATAAAGGCAGATTGCAATATGGATATGTCTTCATCTGATATATATTTTCCTGGCGGTGAACATCCGTTTACATACAATGTAACCAAAGTTGGTTTTTATTTATCAGCGATAGAAACTGTTTCCTTTTCACAGATTAAATCCACAGAAGGTTTTTTTAGCATTCCATATAATCCTCCAAGATTCATTTCTTAAAAGTCCAATCGGACACACAACCTGAAAAAACAGAACTCAGATTACGCGGAAAAAAGGATTTTCGCAGATTTTTATTTTAAAATCTATAATATCTGCGTTTACCCCGTTAGATATTTACTATGGAATGGGGATAATTCTGGGGAATATGTATTATCTAACGGGGTTTATCTGCGTCCTATTATTTTTTTAAAAAGGAGGTTTTTTTAATGAAGAAAAAATTGTCAATAGTAGCTTTTTTCACCATGTTGTTTTTTATCTCATCAGTTAGTCTAAGTCTCGCATGTGATTTCTGTCTCTTATCTCAGGGCATATCTCCTCTTGAAACAATAAGCGGGGCAGGCGGTATAAGAATAAACCAGAGATATACCATGTTAAATTCTGTATACAAGGGGACAAAGGATGTTACCCCGTCAGTTAAACCTAAAGAGGAATACTGGACAACAGAGGTTACAGGTTTTTATTCAATTGCTGAAGACCTGATGTTACTTGCAACTATTCCTCTCAGAAAAAATACTGTGGATGGTCATCTGCATGTCCACTCTGACGGCGATATTGAAGTGGAGTCCTTGAAGGGTGATGTGAGTGGTCTGGGAGATATTGCACTGCTTGGAAGATATACCTTCCTAAAGAAACATACTTTAGATTCAACTACTGCCGTTGCCGCTCTCCTTGGTGTGAAGCTGCCAACTGGTAAAACGGATGGCAAAACGAGTGATGGATCAGAATTTCTTGATGCACATCTGCAGTTAGGCACTGGTGCTACAGATTTTCTTTTTGGACTTTCTCTTAACCATGCAATTCAGAAGCTTTCTCTCTCTGCCAATATACTTGACGCTATCCACACGGAGGGGAAGGCAGGGGATAAGACATATCAATTCGGAAATATCATTAACTATGATGTAACAGGGAAATACAGGGTCAGTCCGAGTGAGTTGGCACCTGAAAGAAATCAGTGGTTTTTAGCCCTCGGAATAAACGGTGAGTTAAGGGATAAAGAAAAAGAGGGTGACGTTATGGTTGACAATTCAGGGGGGCATACAATCTATTTAACCCCGGGGATTCAGCTTGTGGCTACACCTCACTGGGTAGTTGAGGCTTTATATTACCATTCTATATACCACGACCTATATGGAACACAGACCGGCGAGAATTATAAAGCCTCTGTAGGGGTGACATATTTGTTTTAAAAAGGACAAAACCCTAATTGGACGCAGATAAACCCCGTTAGATAATGGATATTCAATGGAATTATCGCCATTCAATAGTAAATATCTAACGGGGTAAACGCAGATTATAAATATTAAAAAAATAAATTATCTGCAAAAATCCTTTTTTTCTGTGTTCATCTGCGTTCTATTTATAGATTTTATGATTTCATTGCATGGTCAAAAAATTATGAAAGGCATAACCTATTGCATAGTGTCAGTTTTAATCCTCTTTTCTGCCGGTAATTCTTATAGTTACAGCAAGAAAGATTTTAAAGCCTTTGGCATTCAGGAGCTAAAGGATGAAGCACCAAATTTCACTATCGTAGACCATAACGGTAAAAGGGTGAGTATAAATGACTATAGAGGAAAGGCTGTCATTCTCCACTTCTGGGCTACATGGTGTAATCCATGCAAGGCTGAGTTCCCTCTCTTTGAAAAGCTGTATCAGAATTTTAAGGATAGGGAAATAGTTTTCCTGCCTATTTCTATAGACCTCAAGGCAGGCCGTGAGGAAGTAGAAAAATTTGCAAAGGGGTTTGGCTTAAGCTGTCAGGTATATCTGGCAAGGGAAGGGGATGTAACAAATAGATACTGGACATGGGGTGTGCCTGTAACATATTTCATTAATAAAAAAGGGTGGATAATCGGCAGGGCATTGGGTCCGAGGGATTGGGCTTCTGATAAAAGCAATGAGATTATCAATTCGCTGATAGAAGACATGTAAGATAAGGAGACTATAACGATGAAAAGAATAACAATTTTATTTTTTTTTCTGATTCTTTCACCTTTCTCTGTTTTCGGAGAGGAAAATGATGTAACAAAAATTGAAGATGTTGTTGTTACCGGCACAAGAGAGGCAGAATCTGCAAGAGAGGTTCCCCAGACAGTTGGTATTGTAAAGGGTGAAGAGATTAAGGAAATAAAACCGACCCACCCCGCTCAGGTTATGAACAGGGTAGCGGGTGTTTGGATAAGGCAGACAACAGGAGAGGGGCATGTAACAGCAATTCGTCAGCCCCTTACAACACAGCCTCTCTATCTCTTTCTTGAGGACGGCATACCAATCCGCTCTACAGGATTTTTCAACCACAATGCGCTTTATGAGATAAATATGCCGGCGGCGGAGAAGATAGAGATTATGAAGGGTCCCGGAACCGCATTATACGGGAGCGATGCAATCGGCGGGGCAATAAATGTCCTGACAAAGACACCGTCACTCACCCCTGAAATTGATATAACCCCTGAGGCAGGCTCATACGGCTGGTACCGTCTCCTTGCGACAGGTAGCAATACATGGGATAATTTTGGTCTTCGTCTTGATTTGAATGATACCCATACAAACGGCTGGCAGGAGGACACAGCCTATGACAGGCAGGCAGCAACAATTCGTTCCGATTATACGCCCAATGCAACAAAGAGCGTAAAGACTGTAATTGCCTATTCCAATATTGACGGACATGGCGAATCAGCAGGATTATCAAAAGCAGATTTTGAAACCCGCCCATCATACAGTTATACAACCTTTAATTTCAGAAAGGTTAAGGCTTTCAGACTATCCTTTGATGTTGAAAAAGAGGTGTCAGAAGGCAAAGGTCTTATAAGTGTCATCCCATATTACAGGGTAAATAGGATGGATTTGCATCCGGGATGGGGCATATTCAGCATAGGCGGGAATAACTACAGGGGATCTGACTATACCACAAAGTTTCAATCTTTCGGGCTCCTTGGAAAATACCGTTATGATCTTGAGCCAATGAGGACAAGATTGGTAATGGGTGTTGACCTTGACTACAGCCCCGGCGACTATTATGAGAAAAGGACTGTTGTAACGAGAGATACTTCAACCCTTAAATTTACATCCTATACCTACGATACATCTACCACCAACAACTATGACTATGATGCAACATTTAAAGGGATTTCTCCTTACCTACATGCTGAAGTATCGCCTGTTGAAAAATTAAGATTAACAATAGGTGCCCGTTATGATGATATGTCCTACGATTATAATACCCGCCTTGCAGCAAATTCCAACAGACCTTCGTCCACTATAAGGGCATTCAGCCACCTGAGTCCAAAGGCAGGCTTAACCTATGCATTTACAGAGGATATAAGCGCCTTCATCTCTTATAACCACGGTTTCCGCGTGCCGTCGTCGGGAGATTTGTTCAAAGGAAGTAACGGCACTGCCTCAACAACAGTAAATCTTCAGCCGATTAAGATTGATAGTTACGAGATAGGTATAAAGACAGGTTTTCTGGATAACAAACTAACCCTTGATGCAAATGTTTATCTGATGCAGAAAAAGGATGATATTGTTTCGTATTCAGTAACTACCGGTCTAAGCGAAAAACGTAATGCAGGCGAGACTGAACATAAAGGCATTGAAGTGGCGGTTGGCATAAAACCCGTAAAAGAAGCGGGGCTTGATGTAAGTTATTCATATGCACAACAGACATACATAGACTACAGGGTTTCATCAACTGTAAGCTATAGCGGAAAAGAGATACCTATAGCACCAAGACAGATAGTAAATACCCGTCTTTATTATGCCCCATCATCTTTTAATGGCGGCAGAGTTGAATTGGAATGGATAAAGCTTGACGAATACTGGCTTGATGATGCAAATACCGAAAAGTATGCCGGGCATGATTTATTAAATGTGAGGGCATCATATAATGCAACCAAATCATGCGAGTTCTTTGCACGGGCTATAAATGTTACTGATAAACTCTATGCCGAGAGTGCTTCAAAATCATCTACCGGCTCCGCCCAATATAACCCGGGTTTACCGCGGACATTCTATGCAGGGTTAACCTATAATTGGGGGAGGTAGACATTGAAATTTACGATTTACGATTTACGATTTACGATTTTATTTCTCTTTATCCTCTCGCCGATTTTATCGCATAATTATTGCGCAGCAGAGACCACACAATTCGGCTCGATAATCAGCATAAATCACCCTGACAAGAGGGTATCAAATGCATCGGCTATTATTGATGATGAGGGCAGGATATATATAGGATGGGTAAAGGAAGATGGAAATAAAAATAACATCTATGTTGCCTCATCTTCCGATAATGGGAAGACCTTTTCAGAAAAGGTCAGGGTTAACGGGGATGCTGATATGCCATCTGGAATCAATCATGCACCGACAATGGCACTCGGCACAAAGGGAGAATTATATGTTGCATGGACAGTCAGCAGGACAAACGGCGAATTTTCCTCTGATATTAAGTTCAGCCGTTCCCTTAATAAGGGGAAGTCATTTGAACCTGCAATACTTGTCAATGACGATAATCTCCCTGTGTCCCACGGATTTGAATCAATGACTGTTGCACCTGACGGTTCTATCTACATCGCGTGGCTTGATGGAAGGGAAAAGAAAGAGGGCGTATCATCAACATTTATCGCAAGGTCTGCTGATAACGGAAAGACATTTGAAAAGAATGTCCGAGTTGACGGCAATTCCTGCCCATGCTGCAGGACTGCAGTAACAGTTGCACATGACGGCACTGTATATGTCTCATGGAGGAAGGTGTTTAAACCTGTCCCTGCGGACATTAAGCAGGGAGGTGATATCAGAGAGATTGTCCTGGCAAAGTCAACTGACAAGGGGAAGAGTTTTTCTGAAAGTGTGGTTGTAGGCAATGATAAATGGGTAATTGCAGGATGTCCACACAGGGGACCTTCAATATCTACAGATAAGGATGGTTTTTTATATGTTGTCTGGTATACTGAGGGTGAAACGGGGTCTCCTGCCATCTATATTGCAAATTCAAAAGACGGAGGGATGAGCTTCACCAAGAAGCTCATCCCTTTCTCAAACGGGACATTTCCTGACCATCCGGTAATGGCACTAAATAGAGACGGTAAACCCCTTATTGCATGGGAAGAGACAACGCCTGTTTTAAGCAGGCTCATATTTCAGCAGACGGATGAAAAACCTCAACAGATGAATCAGGGTGTCAGGAGGGCTCACGACCCTGTCTTATCCATCAATAAAAGTGGTGATATACTTATAGCGTGGTCACAGGAGGAGATACGGTTCACAAGAACAGCATACAGGCTCTTCCGAAGCCAAGAAAATATTAACCACTGAAACACTGAAGACACTGAACTGAAAATTTCTTTTTTTCTGTGCTTTCAGTGGCTTCTGTGGTTCATTAAATTTTGTTTTTTGAAGGAGATAATAAAATGTTTACACTGATTGTAAAGGGTGGGATAATTATGATACCCATCCTTACCTGTTCTGTTATCTCTATTACTATCATTATAGAGAGGATGATATTCTGGTTCAAACAGAAGCAGACCATTACCCCTGAGCAATTGTTATCAATTGCGAGTAAAGGGAGTATTGATGATATGGCTAAAGAGGCTCAAAAGGTAAACCACCCCATTGCAAGGGTTCTCATTGCAGGTGCATTAAATAGAAATCCTTCTGCCTCTGCCGCCATGGAGGCTGCTGCAATGGATGAAATAAACAGGATGAAAAAATTTCTCCCCGCCCTTGATACGATTATTACACTCGCACCACTCCTTGGTCTTCTCGGCACTATAGTCGGCATGATACAGTCCTTTGACATTATATCTCTCACAGGGTTAGGGCAGCCCCATGCTGTAACAGGGGGGGTTGCCGAGGCATTAATCGCAACTGCGGCAGGGTTAATCGTTGCTATACTTACACTTATCCCATATAATTACTTTATTTCAAAGGTTGAAAGGGTAACAGAGGATATGGAGAGGTATGCAACAAAATTTGAGATGATTTTGAATGAGCAAAGACTTAATTAATCCGCAGATTACGCAGATTTCACAGATTTTTTTAAAAAATATTTTATTTTAATCTGCGGTAATCTGCGAAATCTGCGGATATTTATATTATGAAAATACGGTCATTTACAAAGGCGCATAAAAAGGCGCGGATAGAAATCATACCAATGATTGATACCATGTTTTTTTTATTGGTCTTCTTTATGATAGCCACACTATCAATGACTATCATGAGGGGCGTTCCGGTAAATCTCCCGAAATCAGAGTCGGGCAAAAATGATATTAAAGACAATGCCTCAATCACTGTATCAAAGGATGGAAAATTATATTATGATAAAAGAGAGATTCAGATTAATGAACTGCGAAGCCTTTTGAAAAAGGATGCGGCAGGAAATCCTGATATGCTCGTAATATTAAATGCAGATGAGGATACAACCCACGGCAAGGTAGTTGAATTGATTGACGAGGTAAAGCTTGCAGGGATTTCAAAATTTGCAATAGCAACCAAACCAAAGAATCATTAACATGAAGACAGATACAATAAAAATATCATTTGTTGCGTCTATCCTGTTTCACAGCATAGTTATCTATATCTTTACATCTCATCTTTCCTCTTTAAAAAATACAGCGATGAATATAACACCAATTGAGATTTTAAATATAGAAGACAAGAATATTGCCGGGCAGAAAATAGAAGACACCCCTCCCCCACTCCCTGAAAAGGCAATCCAGAAAATAAAAGAGGATACACCACCGCAGGTTGAAACAATAAAGCCTGAGATAAATAATATTGTTGAAGCACCGCCTCTCATTCAGGAGGTAAAAGAAGAAATCCTTTATGCAAAAAGAGAAGACACGAATGAGGATACAGAAGAAATAATAAGTGATGAAATAGCATCGCCATCACAAAATGAATTATTCGTTAAATCTGGGGCAGAGCCATCCAATAACGTATCAGCATCTTCTACAGAAACTACCACCTCATCAGCAACTGCCTCTGATTCAATCGGCTCAAATATAGAGAGCACATTCGCTTCGCTTAGTGTAAACTCCGCGAGTCCATATGGTGTTGCTGGCGGCACCGGCTCTGGCAACGGCGAAGAGATGAGCTTGTTCAGGGCTATGGTCAAGACAAAGATAGAGAGGGCGAAATTTTATCCCCGATGGGCAAGGGAAAAGGGATTTGAAGGCGTTGTTGGAGTGCGTTTTGTAGTGCATCCAGACGGAGGAGTTAGTGATGTAACGATTGTAAGGCCATGCCACTGCGAGATATTGAACAAGGCTGCATGTGAGGCAATAATGAAGGCGGCACCATTCAATCCAAGACCGGTTGAAGTGGCAGACAAGGAGATGGCAATGGAAGTAGATATAAGCTACAGATTAGATTAAATTTTATCCACAGATTACACAGATTTTCACAGAAATGTCATTCTGACCCTGAATCAAGTTCAGGGGAAGAATCTAATTCATATATGAAAATGAAAAGACTCTTTTCAATAATTTTACTCTCTTGTATAGTTGTCATGAATACAGGAATATTATGTGAATCATTGTGTCTCGCAGGACATGGCAGCATGTCAGATTCTCCTATACCCCATGATATGATGTCCCATACAAAAAATGAGTCTTCTGAAACGCAGGCTTGTCCGATATCAGAAACACACAATCACTCTGACAATGCAAAATCCAAGACATTTATAAAATGCGACTGTTCTTCAGACCACGAGTTATCACTCAGTGATGCTACCCTCCTTTCAGAAGCAACTTTTAATTTAACACCACAAATTTATCTCATTTCACATTTAAGCCCATACAAATCCTCTTTTATTAATGTTGAGTATAGTCCTTTAGAAAAACCTCCTGAGATACTCGCCTAAGCATTCAAAACTACATTTCTATTTTATTGTTCTTATTTAGTCTATAAACCATAGACATCGGACATTAGACTGTAAAATAGTCTTATGTCTAAAGTCTGAAATCTAATGTCTGAATCATTTTGGAGGACAAAATGACAAAGAATGAGGCTGTCAATACAATCATAAACGGGATAATGTTTGCAGATTATGAGATGAGGAAATTTGTTGAGGCATTAAAGATGCTTTCAAAGGATGAAATAGAGAAGGTCTCTTTGTCTGTCAATAGAGAGGCTAAATTGATTTCCTCTTTTATGGAAAGGGAGGTGCAAAATGGGAAAGAGACTTTTACGCCCTGAAGAGGCTGCTAATTTTTTAAGTGTAAGCAAATGGACGATTTACAGATGGATTGAGGAGGGAAGGCTCAAGGCAACAAAAGTAGGACCAGGCTGCTTGCGGATATTTTCAGAGTCAATTGAAGAACTTGTTGAGAAAAATACTATCTCATCCATAGGCAACAGTATGCAGGCTTGTTAGACAGAGAAAGCACTGTGTGATTTAATTATAGAGAAATTTCGAACCGAGATTCTTCGGGCTTCGCCCTCAGAATGACAACCACCAGCAAAAGTGTCATTCTGAGCAAAGCGAAGAATCTATTTAAGTGGAGGAAAGGAGGTGAGGATTCAAAAATTAAAGGCATAAAAATAGCGTGGCTCTATGGATTTAATAATGGTTTTATTTTTTTGGAGGATAAAATGAAAAAAATATTGTTTGCTTTATTAGTAATGTTTGTATCATCAGTTTTTTTTAATCAGACAGTGAATGCAGAGCAGGAGCATGGAAAAAAACACAAAGGAGAGAAAGGTAAACATGCCTGTTATGAAAAATCAGGGATTCATAGAGGCGGCTATATACACGAATATATAGGGATGTATAAAGAGCATGGAAAAGAACTCGGTCTATCACAGGAACAGATAGATAAGATGGCTGCTATTGATAAAGAGTGTGATGCTGCATGTAACAAATTGAGTGAAGAAGTTGAGGCAGCAGAGTCTGCACTGGATGCACTTGTTAAAAGCGATGTGATTGATATGAAGGTTGTCGGAGAAAAAATTAAAGAGGTTCATGACCTCAGAGGAAAACTTGAGCTTGCACACTTTGATCTGCTTTCAAAGGCACAGGCAATATTAACTCCGGAGCAGCGTGAGAAGTGCCGTAAATTCTGCGAGAAAAAGACCGGCAAGGAATGGCCCATGGTTCACTGAGGATTTCCCTTTGCCCATTTGATACCTCCATTCCCCCAACCTATGAATGGAGGCCTCAGCAGGAGGGAGACATTACCTCCTCACTCCCTCCTGTCTGGGGTATAAATGGAAATTGAAAAGTTAAAATGCAAAATGTAAAATTTGAGAAGTTAGAAAAAGGGATTTCTGAAAAAGAGTTGACAGTAAATAAGGATGACCTGCCGATGACCATTGTTTATAAGGGAAAGAGGTATATCTTGATACTTACAAAAAACGACAAACTGATATTGAATAAATACGCAGACTAATCAGCCAGCGAGCCAGCCTTTACCTTTTATCCCCTCTCCCCTTGCCCCTCTCTCCCTCTCCCTATGGGAGAGGGTTGGGGTGAGGGTGGCGGGTGAGGGGTATTGGATAAGCCAGCGAGCCGATGGATGTGGTAGCCGCAACCTTTATGGTTGCGTAATAAACGCAGGCGTAAAGCCTGCAGCTACTACATTTATCGGCTTTTTTGTTTTTAAAAGGATAGAAATACAAATTCAAAGGAGGTCGATGATAATGAGAATATTTAAAATTTTAGTTTTTACTGCCATATTATTTTCCCTCTCATCCGTTGCAATGGCAGAGGAGAAGGAAGTTATTGAACAGCAAGAGGTAGCTACCCCTGAGAAAAAAGAAGAAAAGACTAAAGAACCTTCGGAAGTAAAGAGTCCGGAGGGGGAAAAAGGAGAAGTCTTAAAGATTGATGAGGTGGTTGTAACTGCAACAAGGACGGAGAAAGAGGTGTCTGAAGCTCCTGCCAGCGTAAGCGTGGTGGACTCAAAAGAGATTGAGACAAAGAATATCCATCGAGCAAATGAAGCATTAAGCGACATAGTAGGAGCTTATGTCACAGGCGGTAGTCTTCGGGCTCCTAGCAGTGGTGATAATGTTGTATTACGAGGTCTTCCTTTTGCTAATAGGTCATTAATCCTAATAGATGATCACCCGCTCAATGATGGATATGTCGGAACCGTAAATTTTTCAAGCATCCCTCCAGAAGATATTGACAGGATAGAGGTAGTGCGAGGTCCCTTCTCTTCTCTTTATGGTGGCAGCGCCATGGGAGGGGTTATAAATATCATCACAAAGGTTCCGGATAAAAGGGAATTTATCTTTAAGGGTGGCTATGGAACAGATGCCTTAAAGAGCGGAAGCTTTGCCTATCGGGACAGATTATTAGATAACCGTCTTGGACTCTCTTTTATTTATGGTTATCAGGAAACTGATGGTTATATTGACGACTATGTAGTTAAGACGGCATCCTCCGGCACCGGAACCACTTCTGTTACCGGATGGAGGAGAACTACTACCAACCTGGGGGCACCGGCATATCTGCTCGGTGATAAAGGACCAAAGGCATGGGGGCTGGATAACACTGTCCTCAAATTGTTTTACGATATTACACCTTCTTCAAAGCTCTCTCTTGGTTTTTTCTATGTCAGAAATAAAGCTGTCTATGACTATTTTAAAGGCTTTAATACATATTTGAGAGATAGAGATGGAAATCCTGTCACATCAGGCAGTATCAGCTTTGATGACAATGGTTCAAAGAAGATAACCTTGAGTGAATATGAATTTCTTCCTACTCCATTTGGCGAGGAAACCAAGCGATATACTGCGAGTTATAACACCAAGTTTGGCAGTAATGCAGCATTAAAGGCAGAGTTCGGCTTCATGGATAAGGGACGATGGGATGTAATTCATTATTCTACTGCTACAGAAGATGGGGGGGCAGGAAGGCTTGTGGATATGCCCATCAACAGGTTAGATGGCACGGTCCACATAAGTTTTCCTGTATTAGACAGACACTTTCTTGTCATGGGTGTATCCACCGACATTGGTGGATTAAATAATAAGCGTGATTATACCCTTAATAACTGGAAGGATAAGGCTGCCAAGGGAGCTGTCACGTATCATGTTGAAGGAAAAACTAATATCTATGCATTCTTTCTTCAGGATGAAATCTATCTGTCTGAGGATTTAACTGCCTACCTTGGCGGCCGCTACGATTACTGGGAGACAGAAGGTATGGCTGAGCAATTTATATCACCAACATTTCATAATGATTATTCAAAAAGAGATAAATCTGCATTCAGTCCAAAGGCATCACTTGTTTATACGCCGTGGGATAAAACCACTATGAGGACATCTGTCGGGACGGCATTCAGAACACCAACCATATACGAACTCTACGCAAAGTCTGTATCCTCCTCCGGCGTAACTCTTGATTCCAATCCTGATCTTAAACCCGAGACAATGACATCATGGGAAATAGGCATCGAGCAGGGATTTCAAAGCGGAACAACCTTTCGCGCCACCTACTATGAGAATTATCTGTCAGACCTTATTTATAGTTCTTATACAACCCCAATGCTTAGCGAAAAGCACAATGCTGGTAAGGCTGAAACGAAGGGAATAGAGCTTGAGGTAAGACAGCAGATATTTACAGGTCTTACAGGCTTTGCAAACTATACTTATAATAATTCAAAGATTACGGAAAACAGCGCCAGCCCTAAAACCGTAGGCAAACAAATGGTTTATACTGTACCGGAACTGTTTAATATCGGTGTGGATATTGAAAGAGGGGCATGGTCCGGCTCTGTTATAGGCAGATACATTGGAAATGCCTATGGTAACGACCAGAATCTCGATACTGTAGACGGTGTATGGGGCGCATATGATTCTTATTTTACCCTCAATGCAAAAATAGGTTATCAGATAAAAGAATGGATTTCTGCCTCTTTTTCAGTTGATAACATCCTCGATAAAGAATACTACCAGTATCGCAAGATGCCTGGCAGAAATTACTTCGGCGAATTAACCTTAAAATTTTAGTAGGCTGCCATGTTGACAAGATGTATAGCAACGACAACAATTCGGAATCGCAACTCGACTGGGAGGCAAACATGAGCACTCTATCGGTAACCGGAACGCCGCGGCGATGGATTTCCAAGCTGCATCGCTGGAGCGGGCTGTTCCTGATGGTGTTTCTGCTGGTGGCAGGTATCACTGGTGCCGTTTTGTCCTTTCGGTGGGAGATTGACCGTACCCTCAATCCACACTTGTTCTCGATCACACCACAGTCCAAACCGATGGCATATCAGACGTTGATCGACATCGTCGAGCGACGATTTCCGGATGCCATCGTTTCGACTGTCGTGGTTCCGAAAACGTCCAGCGACTCCGCGATTGTTTATATCAAGTCACGGATGGAGGCATATGTCGCTCACGTTCATGTCCCCGGCATGAAGAGTTCGGTCGACTTCAATCAGATATTCGTCAATCCGTACTCCGGCGAAATACTTGGACAGCGCAGTACGACACGCTTCGTGCCGACATGGGAGAACCTTATGCCGGACATCGCTCGGTTGCACTTCTCGTTGTTCCTTGATGAGTATGGAGCCTTGTTGATGGGAGTATGTGCAGTAGTGTGGTTCCTTACCATATTTGTAGGGCTGGCGCTTGCCTGGCCGGCTCCCTGGCGATCGTTGGAAGCATGGAAACCGCTGATTTCGCTAGGCGCGGAGAAAGGAAACTACCGACTGAATTATCGGCTCCATCGGATGACCGCCCTGGTCATTTCGCCCATCTTGTTGGTCGTTGCATTCTCGTCCATATACTTGAATTGGCCAAATGTGATCAAACCTGCGGTAAACGCGGTTTCGCCCCTCTTTAATGCCGACGCCATTCCGTCTGCGGGGCAGATAGACATCGAGACACCCAGAACGACCATCGAGCAAGCGATCTCTACCGCCCGTGACACGATACCCATCGCACGGGTTCATTCGGTCGGACGAGACTTCCTAAAAGGCCTCTACAGCGTCCGCATGCAATTGCCGAACGACGTGTCGCCGAACGGCAATAACACCGTCTACGTGCGCATGAGCGACGGACAGAGTGTGTTCCAGAGAAAACTCAAGGAAGTGTCGGCGGGCGATGTCTTCGTCGCCTGGCAATCGCCATTGCATACTGGCGGCGCTTTCGGTCTCACTGGCCAATTTCTTGTCCTGCTTGGCGCCATTGCGCTTGTCGTCATGTGCATCACCGGTTTCAACGTCTGGTTGCGCAAACGGCGTGGCCAACGGCGGCAGAGGCGATGACAATTCCAAGCACAGGGCTGTGCCTGTGAAAAAGTTTTATCTGAATATTCACGACCTGTCCTACGATGGAAAGATAAAGGAAAATGATGCAAACCCTGAGACTGTCGGCAAAAAATTATTATATCTTCCGGAGAAAATGTTTAATGTGGGAGCGGATATTGAAGAAGGTCATTTCTCATCTTCTCCGTCCGGTATGTAGGCAAGAGGCATAAAAATGATGAAAACAGGGACAAGGTGAATAACATCTATGGTTCGTATGACCCTTGTTTTACGGCAGATGCAAAAGTTTCATCTAAAATTACGAAATTTGCAACGATATCCTTTTCTGTGGATAACATCTTTGATAAAGAATATTTTGCCTATTACAAGACACATGGAAGGTCATGGTTCACTGAACTATCGGGGAGGTTCTGATGAATATACTTAAATTGAGTAGCCTAAATATTCTTTCACATCCATAGGCAGTCGCAGGCATCCGTCAGTAGAGAGAAAACTCCATTTATGCTTGAATAGATATAGTAAAAAAAATTAGCCCATCTGATACCTCCATTTTCCTATGGGCATCCCGGCAGGGGGGAGAAGGCTTGTTACCTCCTCCTCCCTCCTGTCTGGGGTATAATCCTGTTAATTGTCTACCCTTCTCTCAACTCCCGGTGAATAATGCACCTGTCCATTACTGTCCACTATGATTCCTTCTATCCCATGAAGGCTCTTTATCAATTTCATGCCCTCCTCTGGTCCAAGGACAAAGACAGCAGTGGAAAGTGCATCGGATGTCATTGTATCAGGTGCAAATATAGTCACACTCTGGCATCCCTTTGCAGGATAGCCTGTCTTTGGGTTCATTATGTGGTGATACAAGACTCCATCTTTGATAAAATACCTCTCGTAGTCTCCTGAGGTGGATATTGAGATATTACTCAGATTCAATTTACCCAATAATTTTTTCTTATCCCTTGGATGTTTAATACCTATATCCCAGGGCTTTCCATCCTTTGCCCCCTGAACTCTCATATCACCGCC
>JACRGN010000299.1 GCA_016234205.1 Nitrospinota bacterium
AAGGAGGTGATTAAAGATGTTTAAGAAGATTGGGAGTATATTTTGTATATTTGCGATAGTATCACTTATTGTTGGAACTATTGTAGAGGCGACCGATAGTAGTAATAATGCAAGTAATAATAATGGTGGTGCTACTAAGGCAGTGCCAAAGGCAAAGTTAAAACAGTTTAAGGAAAAAAAGTAACTCTTTAAAGAGGAGGGTAGAGATGCCAGTGGTAGCTGTATCAAAGGTATTAAGGGAAAGACTTACCGATGAAGGGGTGGATGAGTTTATAGAGATCCTTTCTGAGGTTGAAGAGGAGGCAAGAAAGGACTCCCTTGTAATCGCTGAAGAGAGGTTTGAACGGCGTCTTGCCGAAGAAGTAGCTAAAATAAGGGTTGAGATAGCGTCTCTTAGAACAGAGCTAAAGAGCGAAACAGCGTCTCTTAGGACAGAGCTAAAGAGCGAAACAGCATCTCTTAAAACTGAGATGGCTCTCTTTAAGGCAGAGATAATTAAATGGATGTTCCTCTTCTGGGTAGGTCAATTAGTGATCATTGCCGGGATGATAAAGTGGTTAAGATAATATTGAGGAGGTGATTAAAAATGTTTAAGAAGATTGGTAGTTTATTTTGTGCATTAGCATTGGTATCCTTTATTGCCGTTACTATTGCAGATGCGGCTGATAATAATAACAATGCATCAGGCACTAAAGTAGTTCCTAAAGC
The DNA here is from genome assembly GCA_016234205.1 of Nitrospinota bacterium. Classification (GTDB taxonomy): domain Bacteria; phylum Nitrospinota; class Nitrospinia; order UBA9942; family UBA9942; genus UBA9942. The sequence continues at coordinate 709 of JACRGN010000299.1, forward strand.
TAAGGTAAAACAGCTTAAGGAAAAGAAGTAATTGCACTATATTTGGTAGCCGCACCCTTTACGGGTGCGTGAATTTACACAGGCATAAAGCCCCTGATAAAAATATTCAGGGGCAGGCTCTGCGACTACCGATAATTTATGTTTACCCCGTTACACCCAGAATGTCCCACCCTTCAGAGTGGGGATGAACCACGTTAGAAGTAATCCCAATGGCTGTCGGGATGCTCCACCACTGGTGGAGACTTCTAACGGGATGAATGGGAAATTAAAAATCTTCCCCAAAAATGCCACGTCCTTCAGAGCTTGCCCTGAACTTGATTCAGGGACGGGGTGTAACGGGGTTTACTTAATGAGCTATAAATTAAAGGCTTTGTTTTTTCTCATTTGCCTTATCGTCTACGGATGTGACAGGATTAGCACAAAGGAATTGCAGAGGGCGGTAGACCCCTTGAATGAGGGAAATCCTCCTCTTGCAATTTCAAAGCTGGAAGAGTTAAAAAAGAGACATCCTTATAATCCCCGCCTTTTATATTATCTTTCCCTTGCATATCTGCGTAACGACCAGACTGATGAGGCATTTGAAAATGTCGGGGAGGCTTTAAGATTAAAGCCGAATTTTAAGCATGTAGTTGGAGATGTAGAAATGGCTAATTTCCTTGCAGGGAATAGTGAAGATGTAGAGGATCCAATGTTTAAAACCGCAATAAGAGAACTCCAGAAGATTATAAAGGAAAATAAAGGGACAGAAGTATCAGATGAAATTCAATTTCATCTTGGCACTTTGTTTTTAAAAAAGAAGGACTATAAGAATGCTATCAGAGAATTTCAATTAGTTGTAGATACACCGCCAGTCACTAATTTTGATAGAGAGGCAATGCTCTTTATCGGCGATACCTATGCAGATATTCTGGAGGACACAGAAAAGGGTATTAAGGTTTATGAGAAGGTTATAAGAGACTATCCTAAATCTGAATCTGCAGAAAGGTCCTTATATCGTATTGGCATGTCATTGACGAAAAAGATGGAAATGTATAAAAAAAGGCATGATGCCCTAATAGATTTTTATTCTGCATGGGAGGGTGTTAAGGAACTTGAGGATGACAGAAGAATGGCGAAGGAGCAGTCTGCTGAAGATTTAAAAATATCTCAGGAGCTTAAAAAGATGGCTATGGATAATTTTGAAAGGTTATTAAAAGATTTTCCTGAAAGCAGATTTTATAGAAAGGCAACGGCATATATCAATGAGATGGGAAAGGCATCTTAAAAAACTATTACCACCCATATTTCTCTTTTCCCTTTCCTTCTATTATTTTTATCAATACCAATATGCAGTAAAGAACATACCCGGATTTGACGGCTATTACCATATAAAAATGGCAGAGGTAATTCGGGATGAGGGCATAAGGCATAACTTCCCATGGCTTACTGCAATGAAGTGGATAGATCATCAGCTTTTATACCATATTCTGCTGATACCCTTTACCTACTTTGGTTTGTATACTGGTGCTAAGGTTTCAACAATATTTTTTTTCAGCCTTTTTACAACATCCTTTTATCTCCTTTTAAGATCCCGTCAGGTTCCTTTTCCATTTATCTGGTCTTCCCTTTTGTTTGGATCATCCATTCCTTTTCTATACAGGATGAGCACCGTAACAACACCATGTGTTGCTTTAATCTTTCTCATCCTTGCCCTCTATTTGATATTTGAGGAGAGATACATATTATTAGCCCTTCTATCTTCTGCCTTTGTCTGGCTCTATGGGGGATTCTCAGTCATAATTATTTTAGGAATTGCTGCATTTTTATGCCATCTATTACTATCAAGAAAGTTTAATCTTAAGCCTCTTTTGTCAATAATTGCCGGTGTAATTATTGGATTGACTACAAATCCATTTTTCCCCGATATTATTAATCTCGTATATATACAAACAACAAAGGCAGGGGTCAGCAGAATTGTCGTTGGAGGCGGTTTGTGGCGGCCATATAGTTTAGAGGTCCTGTTTAAGACTTCTATCCTTACCTTTATAGTTTATTTTGCCTCACTTTTCCTTGTAGTTATATTATCTTACCTTTATCCCCCACTTCAGAAGGGAGGGAATAAGTGGGTTTTAGGTAAAGATACGGTTATTATTTTTCTCATGTCCATAGTTTCTTTTATAATGTATCTGAAGGCGAGGAGATTTGTTGAATACTGGGTCCCTTTCAGTATCATGAGCAGCAGTTTTCTGTTCAGGGATGGTATAAAAGGATTGGCATATTCCCGCCTTTTTCAAAAAAGGTGGTTAAAGGTTTCCCTCCTTTTATTGGTTATAGCATCTCTATTTATTTTAATTCCCTATAAACTAAAGGCAGCAAAGGCTGATTTGAAGGACGATCCTCGCATCTTTGAAAGATATAAAGGGTGTGCTGAGTGGCTCAAGAATAATACACCCGGTTCAGCAGTTTATACAACCGATTGGGATGACTTTCCAGAATTATTCTTTTATAATTCCAAGAATAGATATCTCGTAGGGCTTGACCCCGCCTTTATGTATCTATACAATAAAGACCTGTATGAAAGATGGAGGCGGATAAATGAAGGTGAGATTATTGACAATGACAGACTTTATAAATGGCTCGTCTATGACTTTAAAACACCGTATATATTTACCGATACAGGTCATGGTAATTTTATAAGGATGGCAGAAAATAATCCACATATAAAACTTGAGTATAGTGATTTATCGTGTAAAATTTACAGGGTAAGAGGTAAAAATGAGCCATAAGGAGGAATCTATTAAATGAGAAGTGTGTTTTTAATTTTACTTTTTGTTTTGCTATTCCCAATAGAATCTTCTGCCATATACAAATGGATAGATAAAGATGGTGCAGTCCATTTCAGTGATACCCCTCCAGAGGATAAAGGCAATATTCCAGAAATCATGAGAGAAATCAAGAGATTCAAAAAGGATGGATTTGATGATGGAAAGATTGACACGAAATGGATGCTCTTTAATAAGGACAATGGTAGTTTTGATGCAAAAAAGAATAGCGGATTTTTAACCATAGAATCAAAGGCAAAATCTAATATATGGACAAGCGGCATATTTTCTCCAATTATTTATCAGCAAGTGGATGCCGGCATGAATTTTACAGTTGAGACTAAAATGGAGTATATAAGCGGGGGGGTGGATAAGGCAGGATTTGTAATATGGAGTATTTTTAATAAGAATTGGATAACTTTTGCCAGAGAAGAGAACAGCGTTCATCTGGTAACATCTACACGAGGTGAAATCTATGAAGAAATAAAAAAGGATATTCCAGCACCTGCTGGTTCAGAAATATATTTGAAGATAGAAAAAACAGATAAGAGAATTATTTGTTACTTCAGCCTGAATGGGTTGGATTGGAATTATGTTGGTGATTCATATTTAGAATTTGATAATTATATAAACTTGGGGTTTTTTGCAGCCTCCTGGGGTGATAAGCAAGCATCAGCAAAATTTGACTATTTTAAAGTTTACTAAATATATCAGGAAATACCTAAGAAGACATGAGAAGATATTAATTGTTATACTCGGGGAAATTCTAAGATTCAGTGGCATAGCAAGGCTTATAAGTCATTACAATGAAAGGATTAGAATCCCTGGATGTTATATACTTGTTTATCACCGAGTGGCGGATGAAAGGCATGAATCTGTAAGTGCCTCTGTAAAAAACTTCTCAAGGCAAATTTCATTTCTTAATAAATACTTCTCTATAATAACGATGGAAAGGCTGATTAATTCCATAAAAAATAGAGAACCCCTTCCTTTAAATTCAATAGTAATAACCTTTGATGATGGTTATAAAGATGTATTCACTAACGCCTATCCTATTTTAAAAAAATATAACATCCCCGCCACAGTTTTTATAACAACGGATTATATAGAAGGGTCAGGGGTCAGGGGTCAGGGGTCAAGAATGAAAATGGACTTGCCCCTTGCCCCTTGCCCCTTGCCCCTTATAATGTTGTCATGGGAAGATATACTGGAAATGATTGATAATAATATCTCTATTGGGTCTCATTCTGTATCTCATCCAAAGCTTTCTCTCATTGTAGATGATGAAGTTGAAATAGAGGTAAAAAAATCTAAAGATATTATACAAAGACATATTAAAAGAGATATAACCTGCTTCTCCTACCCCTATGGGGGCAGGGTTTTTTTTAATGAAAGGATAAAGGAGATGCTTAAAAGAAATGGGTATCAATGTGCTTGTTCAACTATCTATGGAATAAATGATTTAAATAGCGACCTTTTTGAGTTAAAGAGGATACCGATAGAGTATTATGAGGATGAAACAATATTTATGATAAAAGTCTTTGGGTTATTAAATCCTCTTGCACGATTTATGGACAG
>JACRGN010000301.1 GCA_016234205.1 Nitrospinota bacterium
CTCTGGCTTTAACTCGGAATCAAGCACCATCCCGGTCATGCCTATGACAGCATTCATGGGTGTGCGTATCTCGTGGCTCATATTGGCAAGGAAATGAGACTTGGCTAAAGTCGCAGCCTCTGCAATCTCCTTGGCATCTTTCAACTCTTTTGTCCGCTCCGATATCTTCATTTCTAGGCTGTTTGTGTAGTCTCTGACAGTTTGGGTCATATGATTAAAGGCATGGGTCAGTTTCCCTATCTCGTCTTCCCGTTCAGCCGGTATCATGATATTGTAGTTCCCTGATGCTACATCCTGAGAATGGCGGGTCAATCTGGCAATGGGAGATAAAACCAAATGGTTCAACAAAAGGCTGACAAGAACGATGAGCAACAGCAGGGAAAGGATGAGAATGCCCGCAATCGGAACAAACTGCCGGATGCCCACCACCTCAGAGGGATTGAGTAAAACAAGGTTATACCAGCCTATATCCTTTATAAATGCAGCGGCTACAAGATGTTTTTGCCCTTCAATAGTTATGAAAGATGTTTCAACCTCGCTTTTTCCAGAGGCAAGGTTTTTCAGCATTTCGTTCAAATGCGTTTTTTCGTTTTTTCCATCCCCGAAATCCTTGTCATTCATCAGGTCATAGACTGTTATTTTTTTTGAAATGTTCCATGCCCGCACATTTTGCTCAACATACTGCTTATTCTTATGCGCCTGAATTGCGCCCTCTTTATCTATGAGCATGGCTGATACGCCCTTTTCGTTTGATGATATTATTTGGTCCAAGAATTTAGTTATGTCAATCCCGCTGCCTGCCACGCCGATTTTTTGTCCGTTGTCCTTGATTATTGCGTTGATCCATACCTTTGTAATATTCAGGCGCCAGCTATAATCAACATTCAGGGCAAAGGCATCCACATTTTTCATTGTATCAAAAAACCAACTGTCAGCAGGGTTATCTTGTCTGAGAGTATAAGCAGGGGTAATCACTTTATTATCCGGTTTTCCATCAGAAGCGGTGAAATAGTAATGCCTTGAGCCGTCAAGGGCAATGAAATAACTTTTATCCTGAAAGATTTTTCTATAACTTTCCAATTCTTCAAATGCCTGTCTTTTCAGTTCAAGATTATCTTCATTGCGATACCATCTCTTTAAAAGCGGGGAATCAACAAGTTTTAAGGTTAATGCCACCTCCCTCTGTATCACGGAAAGAACCCTGTTCTTGTCGAGAAGCGCATGTTTTACTGCGAAATTAACCCCCAAAGTCTCTATTATCGCCAGCACTGCCATATAAAATGCAACAGAGGTCAGCAAGACGATTGTAAGGTATATGATAGATGTAATGATTACGAACTTGCTTTTGAGGTTAAGGTTCTTCATGATAAGAATACGCAATACCGTATTTTACAGCCTTATAGAAATTGTTTGCCTTTATTTTAGCTATTTTTTAAATATACCATATTATAAGTAAAATCAACCATATGAAGGCAAAACTTGTTTACCATGAGAAAAAATACTTTTATGAGACTGCCTTTCAAGAAATAAAAATATGGAGCATACCAAAAATTAAATTTTTACGTAACAGATGTTTTTGAATTTTGAATCTATACCATGCAGAGTGATTCTGGATATTTCTTATCCATCCACCATCCTCATCTCTAGTATCCTCTCAATATGAAAGACCCTTTCTTCCATCCTCTTTGTGCAGAATGCCTGAACACCGATAAATTTCTTTCCATTATATTCAAGTTCACCTATATACTTTGGCATGATCGTCCTCCTTGTTTTCTCATCCTTTGTCTTGAGATATATAATATCTAGTTTTCTCTCTTCTTTTATTGCCTGTTCAATTATGAAAATCCTTTCTTCAACAGGCTGCCTTTCTTTTGCCCGTTTATACTGATATTTAGTTACGAACTCTACAATCTTCCTGTCCATAAAGATATGCTTTTTCATTATCGGCTTTTTTAAGACCATACCTTCAAGGTTAGTGCATCTTGAGAGCGCTACATAAAGCTGTCCGTGGGAAAATGTGCCCCTGCCTATATCTATGACCGCCCTTTCAAATGTCAATCCCTGACTTTTGTGAATCGTAACCGCCCATGCAAGTTTGATGGGATACTGGGTGAATGCGCCTATAATTTCTGACATAACTCTATTTTTATCTCTGGCATAATGAAATTCATACATCTCCCATGTATAGGGAACAACATCCACGCGCTGCCCATCAGAAAGTTCAACCCATATAATATCGGGCTTTCCTTTGATATGCTCAATCTCAACAACCTTTCCTATGCTTCCATTTATCCACCGCCCATTATAGTCATTATTTAAAAGCATTACCTGCGCCCCAATCTTGACAGCAATATCATTCCCTGTTGGCAGGTCTTTTATATTAAAGTCTCCATCAATAAAACCGTGATAAAGATGCTCCTTTCCCTTGAGGTTTGATAGTTTCCTCTGGTTAATGCCTTCAGCAAGTTCATTGGTAGTGGTGAGATAGATGTAAAATCTTTCCTTATCCTCAAAATCTGGAATGTATCTCTTGTTTATTTTCATGAAGTCATCATCAGTCGCAGTATTATTCCTGATTGCATTCAGGATATTCAAAAACCTTTCATCTTTCTGGCGATATACCTTTTCAAGTTCAATGAATTCCATGTCAAGACCCTGTGAAAAAACCATAGAATCAAAAAAATATGGACTTTTATAATAATGGCTGAAGATTTCTTTGTCGCGGTATTTCACAACAGGCGGGAGTTGGTAGAGGTCTCCTATAAATATCATCTGTATCCCGCCAAAAGGCAGGGACTTCTTTTTGCCGTGTATTCTTAAGAATATATCTATGCAGTCAAGAAGGTCAGCCCTCACCATTGATATTTCATCAATCACAATGGCATGAAGGCTTTTGTAGATGGATTTATTCCTCGGCGAAATCTTTTTTGCTGTATCAGGGGTTATATCAGGCTTAAAATTAAAGAAGGAGTGGATGGTCTGCCCCTTTACATTTACAGCAGCCACGCCTGTTGGCGCAATAACTGCAATGTCTTTTTTTGTATTATTCCTGAAATGCTGCAGCAACGTTGACTTCCCTGTGCCTGCCCTTCCTGTAACAAAGACATTCCTATCCGTATCCTCCATAATATGAAGGGCATGAAGGAATTGGTCATTGAGGTCAAGTTTTAGTAAATTTTTTGCCATCTTAAAGGGGTGAAATTTGGGCAGGAATGTAGTCATTCTGTAGTCATTCTTTTAACTAAAAAGGGTTTGCTGAAATGCCAGCAAACCCTTGAGAATATTGGTAGCGGGGACAGGATTTGAACCTGTGACCTTCGGGTTATGAGCCCGACGAGCTACCGGACTGCTCCACCCCGCGGTAGATAAATAGTTTTTCATAATTCCAAATCAATGTCAAGAATTTTGATTTTTTTGTCAACCCAATTTAGAAATGTCCTATTCTTACCAAAGTAGAAATGTCCTGTTTTTATGTTATATTCTCCATAGCGTCTTTCTGTTGTGTCCTCTTGTTAAATCCTACTCCTCTAAACCTCCTCCAAGGATGATCCTTTGC
>JACRGN010000303.1 GCA_016234205.1 Nitrospinota bacterium
CTTGTTCTCCCGAAGCGGAGCGAGGGGAACAAGGAGTTCCGGCTTAACTCCGCATTCTCCCTTAGCGAAGCGAAGGGAGAACCAGTTATTATCTGAACGGTAGCATAACTTTGAACATGTAGGCAATAAAAAAATGGCATTGATGTTATCTGATGAATTTTATTAGCCTTTCTCAGGGACTAATAAGCAAAATTGAATGTTAGTCCCTTTCGGAGGCGAAAAGGGGACGCCCATTAAAGTCCTGTGGAGTGATTGTTTATGGCTTTAATAATTTCAAGAGCAGTTAATTTCTAAATATTTTTTATCTTGTTTTATTCCTTCGACTTCGCTCAGGACAAGCTCTGTATATCCTGTCTAAAATCATGTCGTTGTCCTAAGGCAAAAACACAATATATTGTATTTATTAAAATTATTTTATACAACAAATTGTATTTTCCTCTTTACATAAAAACTATATTGTGGTATTTTATTTAGAAAAAATTTTAGCTATTAGCCGATGGCAATCAGCTAATATGGAGGGATAACAATATGTATTTTAAGTCTCTTGAGATGATAGGATTTAAGTCATTTGTTGACGAAACCAAAGTTGAGTTTGAACCCGGGATAACTGCAATTGTAGGACCTAATGGCTGCGGCAAGAGTAATATATCGGATGCAATAAGATGGGTGCTTGGTGAACAGAGTTCAAAAGTGCTCCGTGGAAACAAGATGGATGATTTTATATTCAACGGAAGCGAAGGGAGAAAGCCTCTCAATATGGCAGAGGTCTCCCTCACAGTTACAAATCTGAAAGGTGCCGTAACATCCCCTGAACTTTCTCCATACGAAGAGATTACAGTGTCAAGGAAGCTCTTCAGGTCGGGAGAGAGTGAGTATTATATAAATAAAACCCCATGCAGGCTAAAGGATATTGTAGATGTATTCCTTGATACAGGTCTAAATACAAGGGGATTTTCTATGATGGAGCAGGGGCAGGTAAATAAGATTATAAATTCAAAGCCTGATGACAGGAGATTCATAATTGAAGAGGCTGCAGGTGTTATGAAATATAAGCACAGGAGAAATGCCGCAATACAGAAGCTTGAGTCCTCACAACAAAACTTACTCAGAATTGGTGATATAGTCGGGGAACTTGAGAGGCAGATGAATTCATTAAAGAGGCAGGCAAACAAGGCTGAGAGATACAAAAAATACAAGGGGGAGATGAGGGAGCTTGGTATCAGGCTTCTAAGTGTTGAGCTAAAGAAAGAAGGCAATACTTTAAATAGTGTTGATACTGAATATAACGGCTATAAAGAAAAAGAGGTAGAGGCGTCAGCAAGAGTGTCTTCATCAAAGAACAGACTGGAAAGCCTGAGAACTGAATTGGCTGTTGAAGAAAAGGGATTGGCGGAGCTGAGGCAGGAGGAGTTTGAGCTTGGAAGCAGGGTGGAGAGGGATGAAGGGCATGTTGAGCTTATGAAGGGGCAGATTGAAGACCTGACTAATGATGATATAAGGGCAGGAGAGGAGATAGAGGGATTAAAGAGGGAGATTGATAATCTTGAGGGGCAGTATAGTAATTTAAAGAGCGACATGGAGAACATCCAGATTAAGGTAGAGGAGCAAAAAAGACTCTACAGTGAGAGAGAAAGCCGTCTTATAGAAATGAATAAGGAATATAAGGAAAAGCAATCAAATCTTGAACAGATAGACACGGAAATCATAAAGGTTATTGGGGAAATCTCTCAGAATAAAAATACACTTACATCCCTTGAGACCCGTTTAGATTTCATACAAAAGAGGAAGGAAAGGGTATCAATAGAAAAAACAGAGACGGAAGGCAATATCAAAAATTTAAATATAACCCTTGAAGATGCTGTAAAGAAGCTATCGGAGGCAAGAGAAAGGCTGGATGGATTTAAAAAGAATAAAGAAGAGTTAATTGGGCATTTGATTAAATTAAAAGAATCGTTAAGAACCCATGAGGAGAGGGCATCAGAAATAAAGGAAAAACTTGGAACCCGCCTTTCAGTTCTTAAATCTTTTGAAGAGCTCCAGAAAAATTTTGAGGGTTATGAAGAGGGTGTAAGGTCTGTAATGAAATCAAGGGAGAGCGGCAGCTTGAATGGAGTTCATGGTGTGCTGGTGGATTTTATTGAGACAGCACCTGAGTTTGAAACGGCCATTGAGTCGGTTTTGAGTGAAAGGCTTCAGGGCGTTGTGGTTGAGAGCCATGATGAAGGTGTAAAGGGAGTAGAGCATTTAAAATCTCAATTGGCAGGGAGGGCACAATTTATACCCCTTAATTTAAAGTTTCATGCAAAGGCAGGCGGGGAGGGGGTAAGCAGTCAGGGGAGAAGGGCAGTTGAGGTTGTAAGATGCAACGAAAAATATAAAGGTATTCTGGAGTGTCTGCTCGGAGATGTATTGATTGTAAATGATATAGAGGGTGCCGTTAATATATGGAGAAACAACGGGAATTCTTATACCATAGTTACGCTGAACGGAGAGGTAATAGACCCTCACGGCTCTATTACAGGAGGGAGCAGGAAGGGAAGCGAACAGGGATTGATGCAGAGAAAGAGGCAGATAGCTGAAATAAATATTGAGATAGAGAGTTTAAAGGCTGAATTTGATTCAGCAAGTAAGGAAAGGGATAGTGTAAAGTCAGAGATAGAATCGTTTGAATCAAGGATTGCAGGGCTTGAAAGCTCTATAAGGGAAGAGGAGTTCAAGCTGATAGGTGAAGAGAATGGGTTGACAAGAATCAGGGATGAGATAGAGAGGTTTAAGAAAAAGATAGAGACAATAGATTATGAAACAAGAGGTTTTGACATTGAGATAGGAGAGATAACTGCCGAGTCGGGCAAATACAAGGATGAGATTCTAAAGAAAGAGGAGTATCACGGC
>JACRGN010000305.1 GCA_016234205.1 Nitrospinota bacterium
AATAATAACCGCAAAGAAGGATATAAATATCCTCACATCTGTATCCCCTCTAAGAATATTTTCAATATACTGTCAAAGGCATCTGCAATAGAAAATTTATTTTCCATAAGTATTTCAGGCTGTATTATCATGCGTATGGCGCCGAGATAAGCCATTACAGCAATCTTTGTATCTATATCTTTCCTTATCTTCCCTTTCTTAATACCTTCCTCTAATATGCCCCCTATATATTTATATATCTCCCTCTCTCTGAATTCCTCACATTCCCTCCACAAATCAGGGATATCCTTTTTAATGTCTGTCATAAAGGCACTCCCTATTACTGCAACCCGCTCAGTAACCTCTGCTATTACCCTCTTAAACCTTTCAATCGGTTCAGGAATTTCCTTCTTGGCTTTCTTCAGCAACCTGTCAATGTCCTTATGCATCCTCTCCTTAACAGCCCATGCAATATCATCTTTACTCTTGAAATTTTGATAAAGTGTCTTCTTGCTTATGCCGAGGTCGGAGGCAATATCGTCCATTGTGACCCGCCTGAAGCCGTATTGAGAGAACCTCTTTTCTGCAGTATCTATAATCCTATTTTTCATATATCCTCAAGGAAACTAATATAGTTTTTTTAGTTTCCATAAACTTAATCCATTTTTAAATTTATGTCAAGGAAAATTTGTGAGAAAATGCGTCTATGAATATATCAAATATATTTACAAAGGACGGCATCCTTACAAAGAGGCTTAAAAACTATGAATACCGCCCTCAACAGGTCCTTATGGCTGAGGCTATAGCAGATAATATAAACAATAACAGTCATCTTATTGTAGAGGCAGGGACAGGTGTTGGAAAGAGCCTTGCATACCTTATTCCCTTCATCCTCTGGGTGAGAGAGGAAAATAAAAGAGTAGTCATCTCTACCTTTACAAAGGCGTTACAATATCAATTAGTAAATAAAGACATACCATTCTTAAAAGATGCCCTCCGTTTAGATTTCAGTTTTGCCCTCTGTGTCGGCGGTGAAAACTATCTCTGCTTAAGAAGACTGAATCAGGCAGGCTCTCACGGACTCTTTGAATTGGACGAGACAGAAGCTTTAAAGAGGCTATATGAATGGAAAGACCGTACTAAAACAGGATTGAAATCCGATATGGATTTTGAGCCTCTGCCGAAGCTATGGAAGAAAGTATGCAGAGAAGGGGACATCTGCTTTGGTAAAAAGTGCAGTTACTATGAGCATTGTTTCTATCAAAAGGCAAAGGCTATAGAGAAAAAGGCACATATCCTTGTAACAAACCATCATCTCTTCTTTGCCCATATTGCATCAGGCTGGAATGTCCTTCCAAAGTTTGACGGTCTGGTATTTGACGAGGCACACCAGCTTGAGGATGTGGCAGCAGGCTATCTTGGAATCGAGGTCTCAAATTACAGGCTAAAGAATCTTCTCGACGCCATAGCCAGTCCATATACAAGAAAAGGGCTGATGTCAAGACTGGAATGGCTTGAACCTTATACAGCGATTGAAATAGATTCACTGACAGGCAGTGTGAGGAGTGCAGGAGATAAGTTTTTTAGTATTTTAGCTGGAAGGCTGGAAGGGACTACAAGAAGGATACGGGAGAAAAATTTTATACCGAACCTGCTGCATGAGCCTCTGTCAGATCTCCGCGATGGACTCAAGTCAGTGCTGGGGATGGTAAAAAAGGAGGAGGAGGAAAAGGAGGTGCTGTCGTTGATTGAGAGATGCACCGCTCTTTCAAGTGATATAACCAATATAATAGAGCAGAGATTGCATGAGCATGTTTACTGGGCTGAGATTGAAGGGAGGAGACGGAGCTTATTCGCCACACCGATTGACATAGCGCCGATATTAAGAAGTCAGATTTTTGAAAATATCAGCCCTGTAATATTAACCTCAGCTACGCTTTCTATTCACGGAGATTTCAGTTTTTTAAAGGAGAGATTGGGACTGGATAACCTGTCGGCTTCACCTTTAGGCAAGCACAAGGCTTATAATGTAGATGAATTGTCTCTCGATTCCCCCTTCAACTACAGGGAGAATGTTATGGTTTATACGCCGGGAGGGATTTCCGATCCGAAGGAGGCAGAGGCATTTAAAAGGGATGTAATAGATTCCATAAGGGTAATTTTAAATATTACACAGGGCAGAACATTAATCCTGTTTACCAGTTATAACATGCTGAATAAAACATATAATGTCATAACCAGTC
>JACRGN010000038.1 GCA_016234205.1 Nitrospinota bacterium
GAGCTCCTTGAGAAGGAAGGTGCAATTACCATACAATTCCCTACAATAGAGACTATCCCTCCTGATTCATGGGATGCGCTGGACAATGCCATAAAAAAGCTTGATACCTATCAATGGCTCATATTCACAAGTGCAAATGGCGTGAGATTTTTTATTGAAAGACTTAAATTTAATGGAAAGGATATAAGAGAACTTAAGGGGATAAAAATCTGTGCAATAGGCCCAAAGACTTCTGCATCTGTAGAATCCCTTGGAATAAGGGTTGATGCCGTACCAAAAAAATATATAGCAGAGGGTGTAATAGAAGAGATGAAAAAACATGGAATACATTTTGAGGTGGTGCCAGGTGTCAGTGCCGCCACTTCAGTCCCTGCATACGCAGGGATACCACTTACACACAGGGATTTTAATTCTTCCATTGCACTTATTACAGGGCATGAAGACCCATCAAAGGGAGGGTCAAAGATTGAGTGGAAGGGGCTTTCTACTTGCATAGAAAATCTCATTTTTTTTATGGGTGCAAAGAATCTCTCCACTATAGTAAAAAAGTTGATTGAAAACGGGAGAAATCCAGATACACCAATAGCTGTTATAAGATGGGGGACAACCCCTTTACAAGAGACAATAGTAGGGAGATTGAATGATATTACTGAAAAAGCGAAGAATATAAAACCTCCTGCCATCATAGTTGTAGGCGAGGTTGTAGCATTAAGAGAAAAATTAAACTGGTTTGAGAAAAAATCTCTTTTCGGGAAAAGAATACTCATAACAAGGCCAAGAGGACAGGCAGAGAGCTTTGTTGAACTCCTTGAGAAGGAAGGTGCAATTGCTATACAGTTTCCTACAATAGAGACTGTCCCTCCTGATTCATGGGATGCACTGGACAATGCCATAAAAAAGCTTGATACCTATCAATGGCTGATATTCACAAGTGCAAATGGCGTGAGATTTTTTATGGAAAGGCTTAAGGCTAACAAAAAAGATATAAGAGAACTTAAGGGTATAAAAATCTGTGCAATAGGCCCAAAGACCGCGGCATCAATAGAATCTCTCGGAATAAAGGTTAATGCCATACCTGAAAAATATATAGCAGAGGGAGTCATAGAAGAGATGCAGAAATATGGAGTAAAAGGAAAAAAGATACTCCTCCCGAGGGCTTCTGTAGCAAGGGACATTCTGCCTCAAGAACTAAAAAAGATGGGGGCAGAGATAGATGTCGTTGATACCTACAAAACAGTTAAGCCTGTAGAGAAGGCAAATGAGATAAAAAATATGCTGAAAAATGGAGAAATAGATGTGATAACATTTACCTCGTCATCTACTGTCCAAAATTTCATGTCTTATTTTAATACTGATAAGAAAATGCTTAAAGATATAATAATTGCCAGTATAGGTCCTATTACTGCAAAGACAGTTGAAGAATTTGGATTAAAAAATGCTATTGTATCGGATGAGCATACTATTGAGAGATTCACTGAAAAAATAATTGAATATTTTAGGAGGAAAGAAAATGGTTAAAAAAGAAGAACCTGTAGCAGGAGAATTGATGCTTGAGATTAGTCAGTTAATAGAGGGCGGGGTTTATAGTAATGTGGCAAATATTATTCATAATAAGAATGAATTTATATTTGATTTTGCCATTGTCCTTCCGGGTAAAAATGCTGCAAGGGTGCAGTCGAGAATTATCACAAGCCCTGTCCATGCAAAACAATTAATGTTAGCACTTCAGAATAATATCTCTAAATATGAACAGTCTTTCGGTGAGATAAAGGTTGATGCAATACAACCAGTATTAAAAACAGCAGAGACAGTACATTAACCCCCCACCTTAATCCTCCCCCGCAAGGGGGGAGGTAATATGGAAAATGGTAATCATAGGAGGAAAAATGGGATTTCCAATTACACGAATGAGGCGATTGAGAAAAAATGAAAATTTGAGGAGGATGGCCAGGGAGACCTCTCTCTCTGTGGACAATCTGATTTATCCTCTATTTGTCACCTATGGCAAAGGTGTAAAGGATGAGATTGGCTCAATGCCTGGCAGTTACCGTTTTTCCATAGATACGCTGTCTAAGGAGATAAAAGAGGTAAAGAGCCTTGGCATCCCTGCTGTAATACTCTTTGGCATACCTGAGAAAAAGGATGATGTTGGGTCAGAGGCATATAACCCTAATGGAATTGTCCAGAGGGCTATAAAGGAGATTAAATCAGCAGTTCCGGATTTACTTGTAATAACAGATGTCTGTATAGATGAATATACATCACACGGACACTGTGGAATTGTAAAGGGAAATGAGATATTGAATGACCCCACACTAAAGCTCCTGTCAAAAATGGCAGTTACCCATGCAAAGGCAGGTGCGGATATGGTGGCACCATCTGACATGATGGATGGGAGGGTTGGTGCTATAAGAAAGGCACTTGATGAAAAGGATTGGACAGACATGCCAATTATGTCTTATTCTGCCAAATATGCCTCTGCTTTTTATGGACCATTCAGGGATGCGTGTGACTCTTCACCAAAATTTGGAGACAGAAAATCGTATCAGATGGATCCCGGAAACAGCAACGAGGCGATGAGGGAGGTAGCCCTTGATATTGAAGAAGGGGCAGATATTATCATGGTGAAACCTGCAATGGCTTTTCTTGATATTGTGAGAAGGGTAAAGGACGAATTCAATGTGCCTGTTGCTGCATATAATGTAAGCGGTGAATACTCCATGGTAAAGGCTGCTTCTGAAAAGGGCTGGATAGACGGTGAAAAAATCATGATGGAGATTCTTTTAAATATCAAAAGGGCAGGTGCGGATATGATCCTGACCTACTTTGCAAAAGATGCGGCGAAGATTTTAAATAAATAAAGATGCTCTCTACCTCTCCACTGTCTTTATAACTGCATTCACTTCTGAGAACTCGGCAGGTGTTATTTTTTGCTCATTACCCATTGTCTTAATCACAACACCGCGGCTTTTATTTCCAATATCCCTTTCTTTTGTCTTAATCTCGTATACATCACCAGATACATTTACATCCACATCCCCAAGCTGTGATGAGCTGCCGTATACAATTATACCTTCATTTCCAAATGGCGGTGATACCTCCAATTCAAATTTATCTTCTCCTGACGGTATCTCATATATCGTGCCGCCGTTAAAGTAGTTATTACTCCTGTGGGGATTTGGTAAAAGCTGAACCATATTCCCGCCTGCATCTTTGTAAACAACCCTTGCATAAAATGGTTTATTCCCTTTCACATAGACCTTTATCTTTTCATCGCCCTTATATTCCTTCTTATCTGTCCATACCTTAACATTCAATGGTGCAAACGGGTCGTCAACCGACTCTTTATTCTGTGAAATCCTCTCCATACCTTTCTCGTCTGGTATTACCTCTGCCTTGATTTTTATTTTAAGACAATCTCCCAATGATTCGTCTTTATACCATTTCTTCTCTATCTCCTGAATTATCTTGATAGACGCATTTGAGTATGCCTCAATCAAGTCTTTTTCAAGCTCATACTTATTAACTACGGTTTCACTCTTGAGATATGTCAGTGTCCATTCCACTGCCCTCCTCTTTGCATCTTCATAGGCAAGCTTTTCTGTCTGCTTCTTTGACCTGTCCTCACCCATACA
>JACRGN010000300.1 GCA_016234205.1 Nitrospinota bacterium
ATAGAGGTGGATGCAGTATGTGAAAGCGGGGCAATGGGGAGGGCGGCTGTCCCTTCAGGTGCATCAACAGGCTCAAGGGAGGCAATAGAGCTTAGGGACGGAGATAAAAAGAGGTTTCTCGGCAAGGGTGTAAAGAAGGCAGTTGAGAATGTAAATAATATCATTGCAGAAGAGATAATAGGCTTAGAGGTATCAGACCATGTTTATATAGACAATCTATTAATCCAGCTTGACGGGACTGAAAATAAGTCAAAACTTGGTGCAAATGCAATACTGGGAGTATCCCTCGCAGTTGCAAAGGCTGCTGCCGATGAGGCGTGTTTATCTTTATATCAATATATCGGCGGTGTAAATGCAAAGGAACTTCCAGTGCCTATGATGAATATATTGAACGGCGGCTCTCATGCAGACAATAATGTGGATTTTCAGGAATTCATGATAATGCCTGTTGGTGCAAAGAGCCTGTCAGATGCGGTAAGGATGGGTGCAGAGGTTTTCCATAATCTAAAAAATGTATTAAAAGATAAAGGCTACAACACATCTGTCGGTGATGAGGGAGGCTTTGCACCAAATCTCAAATCAAATGAAGAGGCTGTTCAAATGGTGATGAAGGGAATTGAAAAGGCTGGATATAAGCCCGGAGATGATGTCCTGATTGCTATGGACTGTGCGGCGAGTGAATTTTATGAAAACGGTAAATATACACTTGACGCCGAAAGCAAGCCTGAAAAATCAACTGAGGAGATGATAAAGCTCTATGAAGAACTTGTAGGCAAATATCCTATAATATCCATAGAGGATGGTCTTTCAGAGGGTGACTGGGATGGCTGGAAGGAATTGACAAAAAGACTCGGAAAAAAGGTTCAGCTTGTAGGAGATGATATATTTGTAACGAATACATCCATTCTTAGAAAAGGAATCTTGCAGGGGATTGCAAATTCCATATTGATAAAATTAAACCAGATAGGGACTTTGACGGAGACCCTTGATGCTGTTGAAATGGCAAAGAGGGCGGGATATACTACAATCATATCCCACAGGTCAGGGGAGACTGAAGATACTACAATCGCCGATGTATCTGTTGCCTGTAATACCGGCCAGATAAAGACAGGCTCAATGTCAAGGACTGACAGAGTTGCTAAATATAATCAGCTTATCCGCATAGAGGAGGAACTTGGAAAATCCGCTGTCTTCAAGGGAAAAGGAATTTTTTATAATATAAAATGAACAAAAACTTAATGAAACCACAGATTACACAGATTTTCACAGATTTTAAAACCTTTAATTATTAGGAAACCATGTATGTTATTTCATGGTTTCATGGCTTCCTAATTAATTATTAATTTGCGGTTGCTTTTATATTTTCCTATACATGAACGATTCCAAATCTGATAATAGAGATATAAAAAAAGAGCTTGGTGAGACAAATAAAAAGAGGCTCAAGATACTCCTCCTTGTAAGTCTTTCATTTTTCATCTTTATAGTAACAGCGGCTATATTCAGAGACGATGGGGTAATTAAGGTATATCACTTGAATAAAAAAGTTGAATTATTAAAGAATAATATCTCAAAATTAAAAAAAGAAAATGAAAAACTTAATTCAGAAGTGTATGCACTAAAAAATGATTCCTCTTATATTGAAAAGATTGCGAGGGAGGATTTAGGGCTTGTAAAACAGGATGAAGTTGTATTTGAGTTTGTAGAAAAAGATAACAAAAAGTGAATTAAACAGGATATACAGGATAAAAAATCTTAACCATCGTGTTAATCCTGTCAAATTATAATTAGGGAGGAATTTATGGCAGATAATGTATTACATTTTTCTGATGCGGATTTTGACGAGAAGGTTATAAAATCAGATAAGCCTACTATAGTTGACTTCTGGGCAGAGTGGTGTGCACCCTGCCGTATGATTGCACCTGCAATTCAGGAGCTTGCAGATGAATATGCCGGCAAGGTAAATATAGGAAAGCTGAATGTAGATGAAAATCCTAAAACAGCTACCAAATATGGCATCCGCGGTATCCCGACACTGCTTATCATTAAAAACGGAAATGTAGTCCAGCAGATAGTCGGCGTAAAACCAAAAGCAGAGATAAAAAAGATTATTGACAGTGTAGCTTAAAATACCCGTCACCCCCGCACATAATTTATGTGCGGGGTTTGTTTTCTTGCCAATTAATCCCTTCTATTATAAAATGTTTTCATGTCTAATCCTGCTCTACTCAAACAGATAGATACTAATAACCTGCCAAACCATATTGCCATAATCATGGATGGAAATGGCAGATGGGCAAAGAAGAGGTTTCTGCCGCGGATTGCAGGTCACAGAGCAGGGGTTAAAACTGTAGACAGGATTGTAACTATCTGCCGAAAAATCGGCATCAAGGCACTCACCCTCTATTCTTTCTCTGAAGAAAACTGGAGCAGGCCTAAAAATGAAATCAATGCCCTCATGGAGATTTTAAAAAGGTATCTGAAAAAAGAGTTGGACAGGATGCTGAAGGAGGATATAAGATTTAACACAATCGGCACTATAGACAATCTACCGTCATCAGCCCAGAAGATAATAGAGGATGCAAAGGAGAGGACAAAAAATAATAAAGGAATGGTGCTGACACTTGCACTCAGTTACGGTTCAAGGAGCGAGATAGTTGATGCTGTAAAAGAGATAGCATCCGACATCGAAAAAAATAAAATCTCTATTGAAGACATAACGCCCGGATTATTTCAGTCATATCTTTATACAAAAGACCTTCCCGAACCTGATTTGTTGATTAGAACAAGCGGGGAATTGAGGATAAGTAATTTCCTCCTCTATCAGATAGCCTATGCAGAGCTTTATTTTACCGATCTCCTCTGGCCTGATTTTAAAGAGGATGATTTATTAAAGGCTGTCATAGAGTTTCAGACGAGGGAGAGGAGATTTGGAATGACAGGGGAACAGATGAGACAGACAAGAATGTCTGTCCTACCGCTTTTATGACAAGAGTTATTAGCTCCATTGTGTCCTTACCAATACTCCTCGCCATAATATATTTTGGAACACCATTTCATTTCTTTTTACTATTAGAGTTTGCAATATTTATCGGTTTATATGAATTTTACAGGATGATTGAAAAAGGGGGGCTCGGATGCTATAAATGGGCAGGTATTATTCTTGGAATCCTTCTTTCTCTTGCTATCTTCAAAGGGACACATATCAATCTTGTAATTGCATCATCCGTTATAATACTCTTTATCATAAGAATATTTGAAGGAAATAATCCCCCCACCCCCACCTTTAATAAAGGGGGGCAGGAGGGATTTTCTTATGTCTCAAATACTATTTTTGGAATAGTGTATGTCAGTTTCCTTATGAGCTATCTGGGTGTTATAAGGAATAGCGGAGATAATGGGAGAGAGTTAATCTTTTTTGTTTTACTTATCACATGGATGGGGGATACAACCGCATACTATGGCGGAAAGGGTTTTGGCAAACATAAATTAGCCCCCGCCATAAGCCCTAATAAAACTGTAGAGGGTGCAATAGCAGGATTAATGGGCAGTATAGTTGGTGCAATAATTGCAAAATTATGGTTTCTTGATATAAGCATTTTAAATGCAATTGCTGCCGGAATCTTAATCGGTGTATTTGGACAGTTTGGCGATTTAAGCGAATCTATCATAAAAAGAAATCTGCAGGTAAAGGATTCTGGAGGTATAATCCCGGGGCACGGCGGGATACTTGACAGGGTTGACAGCCTCCTATTCTCAGCCCCTGTGTTTTATTATTATTATGCGTATATTATAATGCACTGAAACATAAAAATTAATGAAACCACAGATTACACAGATTTTCAAAAAAAAAGAATTAGGGTATTAGTGAATTAATGAAAAAAATTTCAATCCTCGGCTCAACAGGTTCAATAGGGGTAAATGCACTTGATGTCATTAGCAGACACCCTGATAAATTTCAGATAGTGGCTCTTGCCGCCGGTGAAAATGACTCGCTCCTCCAATCTCAAATTGATAGATTCAAGCCAAAAATAGCAGCCCTCTTTAATGAAAAAAGCTCAGATAAATTAAAGAAGACAATAAAAGATAAGAATGTAAAGATTGTATCAGGAGTTGACGGCGTAATTGAGGCGGCTACTATTAGAGAGGCAGACATGGTCATCTCTGCCATTGTAGGTGCGGCAGGGCTGATACCAACCATCTCGGCAATAAAGGCAAAAAAAGATATTGCCCTCGCAAACAAAGAGACCCTCGTCATGGCAGGCGAGATCGTAATGAGGGAGGCGGAAGGCAAATGCAGGATTATACCTGTTGACAGTGAACACAGTGCAATATTTCAATCGCTCACAGGAGAAAAAAGAGAAAGCATAAGAAAATTGATACTCACTGCATCAGGTGGTCCATTTAGGAATTACCCGGAGGAACAATTTAAGGATATTAAGCCCGAAGATGCCCTTAAACACCCCAACTGGCGGATGGGTCAAAAAATAACTATAGACTCAGCTACTTTAATGAATAAGGGCTTTGAGGTTATTGAGGCAAAGTGGCTATTCGGCATAGCAGATGAAAATATAGAGGTCTTAATACACCCGCAGAGTATAATCCACTCCCTTGTAGAATTTATTGACGGCTCTGTCCTTGCCCAGCTCGGCATCCCTGACATGAGGATACCAATCTCTTATGCATTGAACTACCCTGACAGATTGGAGAACACATTACCTTCCCTTAATCTGGCAGAAGTAAAAAACCTTTCCTTTGAAAAACCTGATACTGAAAAATTCCCATGTCTTAAACTTGCCTTTGAGTCATTAAAGAAAGGTGAGACTATGCCGGCGGTTTTAAATGCCTCAAATGAGGTGGCAGTCAATGCCTTTTTAAATAGTGAGATTTCTTTCAATGAAATACCTGAAATCATAAAACAAACTATGAATGCTCATAAGGTCAGCCATGCAAAAGAAATCTCTGATATTTTAAAGGCGGACAGATGGGCAAGAGAGTATGCAAAAACCGAAATTCAAAAGTCAAAAGAACAAAAACCTAATTAAACCACTGAGACACTGAGGCACTGAGAAAGACTCAAAAAATAAAGACACTGAAAGACACAGATAAATTATGATTAACACAGAAATAAAGAACCACAAAAATCATAAATAATCTGTGTAAATCCGTGTCAAAAAAGATTGGTTTTTTTCTCTGTGTCTCCGTGCCTCTGTGGTAAATTTTTATAATTCCCTTTTCAATGACACATCTTATAAAATTCATAGCCACAGGGTTTTACAGCGGTTATTCTCCAGTAGCACCCGGGACAGCAGGGTCTGTCGTCGGTGTATTAATATACCTATTAGCTTTCAGCCTTCAGCTTTCGGCTTTCAGCTATTTTTTGCTCACTATATCAATAGTATTAATTGGTATCTGGGTTTCAGGAAAGGCTGAGGAGATATTTGCAAAAGAAGAGGATGACCTCCCCGCTTCCCATTGCAATGCTTCGCAACAATGGGAGCCCTGCCCCTCCTTACGAAGGAGGGGAAAGAGGGGTGGTAAAGACTCCCAGAAGATTGTAATAGATGAGATTGCAGGGATGCTTATATCCCTATTTATGCTGCCGCATGGGTTCTGGGTGGTGTTATCAGGTTTTATAATTTTCAGGATAATTGATATTTCAAAACCTTTTTATATATTGGAAAGACTGCCAAAAGGTTTCGGGGTGATGATGGACGATGTTGCGGCAGGCATTGCAACAAATCTGATATTACGCATCTTCCTGTTCTTAACTCAAATTATGCAATTTGTCTTTTAGAAAATACATTGACATTTGAATTGTCGTAAACTATATTGACTACCATAGATGCACAGAAGGATTAAAAAATGAAAAAGATTTTAGGATTCTCTTCTGTAATACTACTATTTGCAATAATCTCAATCGCAGGTGTATCCGGGTGCGGCTCAGAGTTAAATAGTAATAATACAGATAAAAAAATCAAAGTTACTATTCCATTTGATTTATCCGAAAAATCCCTCCAGAAATCAAACCAAACAGGTAATCCAAATCAATTTTATGGTCCAGCCCCTTCCAATGTCCGTTCTATCCGGGTAGATGCAGTTTATCGTGATGGCCGAAAGATTTCCAGCACCATAGATGTAGCAGGGGGGACTTATGTAGAAGCCAATATGGAAGTGGATGCAGGCGACTATGTATTTTTTAACGCCTTTGCCTATGACGGAACTGGAGGCACAGGAAATCTGCTTTATTTAGGGGCATCCTCACCTCAGACACTCGTAATGGGGATGTCTTATGATATTCTTATTCAAATGAGTGCCAATAATAATACACCGCCTGCAGTAAGCTCTGTAAGTCCTTCTAATGGGGCTACGGGTGTGCCGACCAGTAGTATCCTGACTGTTATATTCTCAAAGCCAATGGACCCTTCAACCATTAGTTCCAGTAGTTCCTCCGCAATTACTTCAAGTCCTAGTATTAATTGCGGCGGCACAACAACATACAGTGGCACGACTGCAACATGCACACCATCACCTGCCCTCTCTCCCAACACTACCTATACAATTACTTTTACGACAGGGGTAAAGGACTTAGCAGGTAATGCAATGGCAAGCAGTTACACATGGAGTTTTACAACAGGGGCAGACGGAGGGGGTGGAGGCGGAGGTGGAACATCACTGCCGTCAGCATTTAGTTTTAGTTTACCATTAAATGGCTCACAAGGGGTTTCACTAACACCAACACTTTCATGGGCAGATTCTGTAGGAGAGACAAGTTACGCAATAGAAATTGCTACAGATCCCGGATTTACAGCGATGGCACATAGTGCAACCGTAGGCACTGATATAATAAGCTATACAGTATCTACAGGTCTCTCTCCATCAATTACATACTACTGGAGGGTAAAGGCTATAAATTCATACGGGGCTACTACTGTATCAAATTCACCATTTACTTTTACAACTACCAGTGGAGGGGGAGGCGGAGGAGGTGGCGACACAACACCGCCGACAGTAAGCTCTGTAAGTCCTGTTTCCGGAGCTACGAGTGTGCCTACGAGCAGTATTATTACAATAATATTCTCGGAGGCAATGACTTCTTCGAGCATTACCACAAGCACAATTATATTGAGTCCTAATCCCGGTTACTCTGTAAACTATAGCAGTGGAACTGCCACGATTACACCCACAACACTTAGTTCAAGCACCACATACACTGTTACAATTAAGACAGGAGTAAAGGATTCTGCAGGAAATGCAATGACAAGTGATTATTCATGGAGCTTTACAACAGCAGGAGGTGGTGACACCACACCACCTACGGTAAGTTCAGTATCTCCTGCTAGTGGGGCAACAGGTGTAACACCAAGTGGTATCATCACTATCATATTTTCAGAGGCGATGACTTCTTCGAGCATTACCACAAGCACAATTACTGTAATTCCTGTCTTTGCTGGCTTTACTGTAAGCTACTCTGGAACAACTGCTACAGTTACACCAACATGGTCCGGCACCACCACTTACACAGTTACGGTTACGACAGGGGTAAAGGATGCTGCGGGGAATGCAATGACAAGCCCATATTCATGGAGTTTTACAACTTCGCCATAGGAAATATAAATATGAGTTATTTTTTTAAAAGATTAGTAATTCTAAAAAAACCGAGATTCCTCGCTCTGCTCGGAATGACAAAACCAGAGTTCCGAGGCGTAATCTGCGGATTAATCGGTTTTTTGTTCTTTGTTTTATATAACCCCGTTTACGCCGCAGAAATAGATTACTACACCGAAGGGATGAAGCAACTGCAGATGGAGAATTATGAGGAGGCTGAGCCTCTGCTTTTAAAGGCTCATAAAAAAGAACCTGCCAACCCAAATATCACTTATTATCTTGGAGTTCTTTATAATGCGATGGAAAATTTCAATGATTCCTTAAAATTCTTTAAAGAGACTGTTAAAATTAATCCCAACCTGCTTGAAGTGAGATATTACTTGGCGCAGGTATTGATGATGACAGGGGATTATGACGGTGCATTGGAACAGTTTGAAGAGGCTGATAAGGTAAAACATCTCAGTATGATTACCTATTACAAGGGGATGATTTACAACCAAAAGGGGGATTACAAAAAGGCAATAGAGCTTATAAAGTCTGCAGGAGAAGAAGATAAAAATCTCCAGCCCATTGTCCAGTTTCAGATTGGAATAATTAATTATAATAACGGAAATCTCAAAGAGGCAAAGGCATATTTCAGGAGCCTTATCAGCCTGCATCCTAAATCCGATGAGGCGGAATTTGCCCGTCAATATATTACTGCCATTGAACAGATTGAGAGCATGAAAAACTGGAAAATGACCTTTGGTTATTCTTACCAATACGATGATAATGTTGTCTTAAAACCAACTGATACCTCAGCGGCAGAAAGCATCACAAACAAGTCGGACTGGGTATCTAATCTGAATTTCGGTTTTGATTATTCAAAGTCATTTATGAAAAATGGAAACATCGGACTTGGTTATTCATTCTCACAGAGCCTCCACGCCCTATTTACTAATTATGATATTCAGAGTCATTCTATTAATATTCTGCCTGCATATAATTTTGGCAATTTTAATACAACTCTGATGTATAGCTACGGTTATACATATCTCGATAGGTCGGGATATTTAAGGTCTAACACAGTCAGCCCGATTTTCTCATATATCAGCGGGTCACAAATGGCACAGATAAGTTTAAAATGGCAGGATAAAGATTATATTAAACCATCCGCAGGAGATGAAAACAGGGCAGGTGCAAATTATGATGCCGGTGCAGCCTACTTCCTATTTTTAAAAGAGGGAAAAGGTTATATCAATGTTAAATACAATTACGACCGTGATTATACAAATGGGAACAACTGGAAATATAATGGCCATAAGGGAGCGGTATCCATACTCCTCCCTGTCAGCAATAGAATCAACTTCAGCTTATCAGGAGATGGATACAGACAGATTTATGATAATACTCATTCCACCTACAGCGTAAAGAGAGATGATACCATTTACAATGCAAACACACTCATCTCAATAAACCTGCTTAAGAATTTAAAAGGGGATATTACATACGCATATACAAGGGCATTTTCCAATACTCCTGTTTATGATTATTCAAAAAATTCGGTAAGCGTTGGATTAAATTATGTTTGGTAGAATATATTTTATGAGAACTAATAGGCTTAAATTTATATTATCTCTTATTACAATTTCACTTTTTCTCCCTTTAATTATATATGCAGAGCCTGTCGGAAAAGTATCACTTTTGGAAGGCTCTGTGGATATCCTGCGAAAAGGAAAGACCACTGCTGAAACGGCAGAAATAACTATGCCTGTCAATATCGGGGATATTATAAGGACAAAAAGCAATTCAAAGGCAGAGATTAAATTTATTGACGACAGCATGATTAGAATTGCAGAAAAGAGCAGGATAGAAATAAAGGAATATCTCTTTGAAAAGGATGGTGCAAAAAGGAAGGGAACAATAGGCCTCTTGAGGGGAAAAATTAGGTCTATTGTAAGTAAGGTTGTTTCCCAGCAACATGATTATAATATCGTTACCAAGACTGCTGTAGCTGGTGTTAGAGCGACTGACTTTTTTGTAATCTCCCAACCCCTCTCTACTCAGGTTATTGTTAAGGAAGGAATTGTTGCAGTCAAGAATATCTCTCCCAAAATAGTGGGAGAGGTTCTGGTCAAGATGAATCAGATGACTAATGTTGTTCAGAATACCCCTCCCCCGCCGCCGGTAAACGTTAAGGCTGAAGATATGAAGGGTTTAACTGAAGCCACGGAGCCAGCGAAAGTTGAAAAAAAGAAAATGGAAGATAAGGAAAAGGCACCGGAAAAGACTGAACCATCTAAACAACCGGGTAAGAAAGAACCTGAAGGGAAAAAAGAGCCTGAAGGTAAAAAGGAAGGAATGCCTCCTGCTGGGAAAGAAGGCAAGCAGCCGCCAGGAATGGAAGGTAAGCCTCCTCCAGGTATGGCAGGAATGCCCCCACCGGGAATGGCTGGTATGCCTCCAGGAATGGAGGGTAAGCCTCCTCCGGGTATGGAAGGAATGCCACCACCGGGAATGGCTGGTATGCCTCCAGGAATGGAGGGTAAGCCTCCTCCGGGTATGGAAGGAATGCCTCCACCTGCTGGAATGGCTGGTATGCCCCCAGGAATGGAGGGGAAACCGCCTCCAGGCATGGGAGGAATACCGCCACCGGGTATGACAGGCATGCCGGGTATGCCTATGGGAATGCCAGGTATGCCGGGAATGACAGGTATGGCTGGTATGCCTATGGGAATGGTGGGAATGCCGGGAATGATGGGGGCTTATCCTATGCCGGGAATGATGGGGGCTTATCCTATGCCGGGAATGATGGGGGCTTATCCTATGCCGGGAATGATGGGGGCTTATCCTATGCCGGGAATGATGGGGGCTTATCCTATGCCGGGTATAACTGGTCCATATATTGGAACTGTACCACCCCCTAATATTCCAATTACAGATATAAATCCAGCCTTATTAAAACCGAAGGTAAAAATCAGAGTAGAATTCTGACCCAAGGAGAACAAAACAAAAAAATTAAGGAGAAATGGGGAAATTAGGGAAAGGGGGGAAATATTTTAAAATAATTTTTTCTTTCTCCTTTTCTCCCTGTTCTCCCTTTCTCCTTATTGTTTTATTATGATTTTTGGTCTGTGAAAATCTGTGGCAAAAAGGTATTTCCTATGAAAATAGAAGAAGAAATTGGCAGGTTGTTGAGAAACAAGAAACTAACCTTATCAGTGGCTGAATCCTGCACCGGGGGGTTAATATCCAATCTGATTACAAATGTTGACGGGAGTTCTGATTATTTTGAGAGAGGATATGTGGTATATAGTAATAGATCAAAAATTGAGTTATTAGATGTTCCCGAAGAAATAATCAAGGGCTATGGTGCGGTCAGCTTTCATTCCGCTATTGCTATGGTTGAGGGGGTAAAGATAAAAAGCTGTACAGATATAGGACTCTCTATAACAGGAATTGCCGGTCCAGGGGGAGGGACAATTGAAAAACCTGTAGGACTGGTGTATATTGCTGTGGCAGGTGATAAGAAAACCGATTGGAAGGAATTTAGATTCAAAGGCAGGAGGGAGGAGATTAAACTAAAGTCTGCCAAAGAAGCCCTTAAGTATTTAAGGGACTATCTATGCAAACTATAAGGGCATTTATTTCCATAGAACTCCCACAAGAAATAAAAGAAAAAATATCCCTTATACAGGAACAGTTAAGAGTTATTGAAACTCCAATTAGCTGGGTGCGTCTTGATAGTATTCATCTTACACTAAAATTTCTCGGCAATATCTTGGAGGAACAGATACCAGATATAAAAAAATGTATAGATATATCGGTGAACGGAATTTCCCCTTTTAAAGTAAATGTAAAGGGTAGTGGGGTTTTCCCCAATCTGAATTACCCAAGGGTTATATGGCTTGGACTTGAGGATAGGACAGACAGCCTGTTTAAGCTCCAAAAAGGAATTGACGGATGCCTTGAGAAAATCGGTTTTGAGCCTGAAGAGAGGGGATTTACACCGCACCTGACACTTGGAAGGGTGAAATCATTAAAAGGGAAAACTCATTTAATCCGAACAATCCATATCTATAAAGATATTGAGGTCGGTGAGATTTATGTGGATAAGATAAAGCTGATGAGAAGCCAGCTTAATCCCGCAGGTGCAATATATACAGTATTGGAAGAGGTTAAACTTTTTTGAATCAATTTCAAATTTCAAATTTCAAATTTTTTATGGGAGGATATTAAATGGCAACTGTAAAAGAAGCGAAGGAGAAGGATGTAAAGGATGAAAAGAGAAAGGCACTTGAATTGGCACTATCTCAGATTGAGAAGCAGTATGGAAGAGGGTCTATAATGCGGATGGGTGATAGGGAGGTATCCGCCGATATACCTGTTATACCTACAGGCGCTGTATCCCTTGATGCTGCACTCGGTGTAGGTGGAATTCCGAGGGGGAGGGTTATAGAAATATTTGGACCGGAATCATCAGGCAAGACTACACTTGCCCTCCATGTTATCTCAGAATCTCAGAGGCAAAAAGGAGTTGCCGCATTCGTAGATGCAGAACATGCCTTAGACCCCCTTTATGCCGGAAAATTAGGTGTAAATGTTGAAGAATTATTAATCTCCCAGCCAGATACAGGGGAGCAGGCACTTGAAATCGTAGAGCATCTGGTCAGGAGTAATGCAGTTGATGTGATTGTAATTGACTCAGTAGCAGCCCTCACCCCAAAAGCGGAGATAGACGGCGAGATGGGGGATGCACAGATGGGGCTTCAGGCAAGGCTTATGTCCCAAGCACTCCGCAAACTGACTGCCGCAATAAGCAAGTCAAAGACAAGTGTCATATTCATAAATCAGATAAGACAAAAGATTGGTATTATGTTTGGAAACCCTGAGACTACAACCGGCGGCAATGCCCTTAAATTCTACGCCTCTCTCAGGCTTGATATAAGAAAGAAGGATTCCATAAAAGAAGGGGCAGATGTCATTGGAACCAGAACAAAGGTCAGGGTTGTGAAAAATAAAGTCGCACCCCCATTTAAAGAGACTGAGTTTGATATCATCTACGGTGAGGGGATATCAAAGGAGGGGGATTTGCTGGATGTCGGCGAGAAACACAAACTGATAGAAAAGAGCGGTGCATGGTATTCATACAAAGGAGAAAGGATAGGACAGGGAAGAGAGAATGCAAGAAAGTATTTGAAGGAGAATCATGGTGCAGCAAAGGAGCTTGAAGGAAAATTAAGAGAGATGCTGGGGATTGGTGAAAAGAAACCTGATTCACCTGCAAAGCAATAAATTAATACTTAGCCACGAATGATCACGAATTAACACTAAAAAAAATTTTCCCTTAATAAAGGGGGTTGTTTATTAATTCATAAATATTCGTGTAAATTCGTGGCTAAATTCAGTCTTTGTGCATGGATAAAAGTGAGTTTGAAAAAGGGAAACAAATTGCCTATCGCTTTCTTTCTTACAGACCTCGTAGTAAAAAGGAGGTTGAAAAAAAATTAAAAGAGAAAAAAATCTCTGGAGAAAATATCTCAAATATCATCAGCCTTTTAGAAAAAAATAATTATTTAAACGATAGAGAGTTTACACTCAACTGGATCAAATACAGGATGGAGAATAAACCCGGTGGTAGAAGGTCTCTGGAATATGAATTAAGGGAAAAGGGGATAGATTCAGAAATAATAAAAGAGTCTCTTGATGAAGTTTATACAGGTGAATTTGATGAGTATGATGTGGCAGTCAGATTGGCAGAGAAAAAAATATCTTCTTTGAAAAAGAAACAACCCCCTCAATCCCCCTTAACAAAGGGGGAATTAGGGGGTTATCTCAAAAGGAGACTCTTCAGTTATCTGCATAGAAAGGGATTTTCATTCAGTCTAATTGAAAAAGTAATGTCTGACTTATTCAACGCAGAATCAATCGAATCTATATAACCAATAGCATGGATACCATTCTCCCAATATTTATATGGACAGTCGGAGCAGCAATAGGTAGTTTCTCCAATGTATGTGTATATCGTCTCCCAAAAAAATTATCTATCATATCTCCGTCTTCCCAATGTCCCAACTGCGGCAAGGGTATAAGTCCCTTTGACAATATCCCCATAATAAGTTTTATTTTACTCCGGGGCAGATGCCGTTACTGCCAGTCTCCTATCTCATGGAGGTATCCGATTGTAGAATTAATCACAGGACTTGTTTTTCTATCCCTGTATCTTAATTTCCGCATCTCTCCACAGTTCTTTATTTATGCCATGCTATGCACTTCATTAATAATAATTGCCTTTATTGACCTTGAATATAAGATAATCCCTGATGTCATAACACTTCCTGGGATAATTATTGGCTTAACAATAAGCCTTACAATGCCAAATATAACATTATTAAATTCTATAAAAGGTCTCCTCCTTGGCGGAGGGCTTTTTTATGCAATTGCAATATTAAGCCGCGGAGGCATGGGAGGCGGTGACATAAAACTCATCGCTATGGTGGGCTCTTTCCTTGGATGGAAAAATGTTTTGCTAACAATATTTTTAGGCTCACTCTTCGGTTCAATTGTCGGTATTGTATTAATAATTCTCAAAAAGAAAAACAGGAAGGATATGGTCCCCTTTGGACCATTTCTGTCTCTCGGTGCCATTGTATCTATATTCTATGGAAGAGAGATAATCTACCTATGGCTCACGATAACATTTGGCTAATGGCTCACAAAGGAGAATTATAATTTTAGCCACAGAGGACACAGAGGGAAAAACTAAATTTTTTTGACACAGATTTACACTGATTATTGATACCTGTAATATTAATCTCCTATATCTGTGTATTTTTGTCATTCCGCACTTGATGCGGAATCCAGTATTTTGTATAAGTATCTGGATTCCCATTTTCACGGGAATGACGGACATGGGACATTTGTTATACAGGAGTCAATAGTTATGATTTTTTCTGTGCCAATCATAATTTATCTGTGTCTTTCAGTGTCTTTGTTTTTTGTCTTTCTCTGTGTTCTCTGTGGCAAGAAGGTATTTTTCGATGAAAAGCTATCGTAAAGAACTATGGTTTAATATCCCTACAAGAAGGGGATTTATAAATATTACTCATCAGGTTGAGGAGGCTTTGAGGGAGAGTGGAATCAAAGAAGGGCTTGTGCTTGTAAACGCCATGCATATAACTGCATCTGTTTTTATAAATGATAACGAGTCAGGTCTTCATCATGATTTTGATGTCTGGCTTGAGAAACTTGCACCACACGAGCCTGTATCACAGTATCGTCACAATAATGGTGAGGATAATGCAGATGCCCATCTTAAGCGTCAGGTAATGGGGAGAGAGGTCATTGTAGCCATTACAAATGGAAGGCTTGATTTTGGCCCGTGGGAGCAGATTTTCTATGGTGAGTTTGACGGGAGGAGGAAGAAAAGGGCTCTGATAAAAATCATCGGAGAATGAATAAAAGAAAAAGATTAAGGAGAATGGAGAAAAAGGAGAAAAGGAGAAAAAATCTGACTTATTATCTCTCCATTTCTCCATCTTCTTCCCCCTTTCTCCTTATATGTTTTTTATAATTTCCTTTATATGAACAAAAAAATAAAAATCATCGGTGTTCCTATTGACCTTGGCTTTGGGAGGAGAGGGGTTGATATGGGACCAAGTGCCTTAAGGATCACAGGTGTTGCTGACGGCTTAATGGGGTTAGATTATTCTGTAGAAGACCTTGGTGATATAAAATCTCCAATCCCCGAGCTTTGTAATTTAGAAGATAAAAATGCCCGATACTTGCCTGAGATAAAGGATGTATGTATAAAATTAAGTGATACCGTGTATAAGGTATTACAGGAAGGTGCTATCCCCTTATCGATTGGAGGAGACCACAGTTTGGCAATTGGCAGTATTGCAGGTGTAAGCAGATTTATAAAAGAAAAAAACAAAAGGATTGGACTTATATGGTTTGATGCACATGGTGATATGAACACGCCTGAATCTACAACCAGCGGGAATATCCACGGTATGCCGTTGGCTGTATCCCTCGGATTGGGTGCAAAGGCACTGACCGAAATCGGAGGATTCTCTCCAAAGGTTGATAGTAAGAATGCGGTACTCATAGGTGTAAGAAACCTTGATGAGAGGGAAAAGAGGCTTATTGCTGATTCAGGAATTAAGGTTTATACGATGAAGGAAATTGATGAAAAGGGAATGTCAAATATAGTTAAGGAGGCAATAGATTTGGTTACGAGGGATACTGATTACATACACCTCTCATTTGACATGGATGTATGTGACCCATCAATTGCCCAGGGTGTTGGAACACCTGTTAAGGGCGGACTGAATTACAGGGAGGCACATCTCGCTATGGAAAAAATCGCAGAATCAGGTATGCTTTTCTCAATGGATATGGTTGAGATAAATCCTATACTTGACTATAAAAATTCCACCGCAGAGCTTGGTGCAGAGCTTATTCTGTCGGCTTTCGGAAAGAGAATCTTTTACTGATTTGATGCAAGACTCCTCATTTCATCTTTTTCAAATATAATCTCTATCCTCCTGTTTTTCTCCTTATTTTTAACTTCTGCATATAGAGGCCTTGATTCTCCATAACCGGCTGCAGTGCATCTTTCCGGGTCGATCCCCCTGCTTATAAGATAGTTGACAAAATTATTTGCCCTTGCAAATGAGAGCTCATAATTAGATGAAAATCTTGAATTCTTTATC
This sequence comes from Nitrospinota bacterium, assembly GCA_016234205.1. Lineage (GTDB taxonomy): Bacteria > Nitrospinota > Nitrospinia > UBA9942 > UBA9942 > UBA9942. Next base: position 16,302 of record JACRGN010000300.1, read on the forward strand.
GGCACATCGTCCGTATGCCCTTCTACCCTTATATTATATGGAAACCTGTTTAATAGAACCACAATCTTATCCATAAAGGGATAAGATTCAAGACTTATATCCGCCTCACCTGATTTAAAGGTCAAAGGGTCTAAATTGATAATTGTCAGGTCACCACCTTCTAACTTTGTATATATCCTATCCTGTATCCCAAGTTGCGATACAAATCCATCTACCTCCATCTTTATCCGATACAGGTCATTATTATTCTTATTAGCCAAAAGCTTTTTTCCCCTCTCGTTTTTCCTGTCAATATTCATCTTTTCTACATAATCAGTAGCAGTCTTATTCTGGGGGTCATACCTCATTGCCAGCATGAAATATTTTCTGCTTGCTGCTGTATCACCCAGCTTAAGGCTTATCTGCCCCGATGTAATAAACTGATTGGCAAGAAATCCCTTATTTTCTGGAAACCTGTTCAATAGCGGAGTGCTTATATCCATCGCCTTATCTTCCAGCTCTACTAATTTTTTTAGCAAGGCTTTATCCTCTTTTACCTCATCATAATTTACAGCCCACAGATAAGATGTTGCAAATGAATGGATTACAGCAGCATAATAGATGTCACCCATAGTACCACGGGCTTCAAGAAAATCCTTAGCCTCCATAAATTTTATATGGGCGTCATAAAATCTCCCCTGCCTGAAAAGTTCAAAACCATCATTGTAATATTTTTTATATTGTCCATCCTGTTCAGGATAGTTATTTTTGAGTTTATCTAAATCAGCATTGTCAAATATAACATTCTGTTCATCCCTGTTAGTGTGAAAATTGCCAAATTTCACATCCTGTGCAAAAAGATACCCTTTATTTAAAAACATACTTGCCAAAAGACACAGCAGAATAAATATTCTTTTTTTCATATAAAAACCTCCTTTCTTTTTTATCGGATTAAAAAGAATTTTTATTAACAAATTTTGTTAATAACTTGTGGAAAACCTGATGAAGGATGCTATTCTTGCTGGATTTCTTTAAAGATGCATAATTTTTAACCAGAATTTAATGCCTTATAAATCAACATGATACCATAACTGCTTGATACTGAAAGAACAAAACAAAAAGATTAAGGAGAAATGGGGAAATTAGGGAAAGGGAGAATATTTTAACCACAAAGACACAAAGGTCACAAAGGAAATAAAAAAAGATTAAAAGATTAGAAGATTAAATTTTCTAATCTGTAATTCTTTTCTTTGTGTTCTTCGTGTCTGGTGGTGAATTCTTATTCTTTTCTCCATTTCTCTCATTTCTCCCTTTCTCCTTATGGCTTTTATAATTTCCTATACATCGACCCCTCACATAAAACTTATGTGCGGGGTTTATCTTTTTCCCTTTACAATCTTCTTCACGCCGTCAACAAGCTCCCTCACAATATCCCTTACAACATCATCAGGCACACCGTCTATCGCCGTTGATTTTAACCTCATATCGCATGTATCATTTACATAATCCACTACAACAAATCTGCCTGCCTTTGTAAGGGCAATCTCTGTAGAAAAAAAATTGATCTTGGCAACCTCAACAATCTTTTTTGTAACCCTCTTAAGCTCTTTCAGTTTATATCTCCTTTCAGCCCTTGATGTAAGTCTCTGATATACACCTGTATGATTATCCCACCAGCACATAATCATCTTCCCATATATATAAAAAGACCTAAACCATGCCCTCCTTCCTTTTAAAGGGACAGGGACAATCTCTTCCTGCAAAAGGTATCTATCTTTACTGTGTTTTTCCCTCGCCTTTACTATCTCATAAGGGGTCTTAACCCCAAGAACCACCCCCCTCCCACCGCCGCCGTCTGCAGGTTTTACAATAAAAGGCGTTCCTATTGAATGGATATTGGACTCATCAAATTGAGGGTCTTCTTCATAGGATGAGAGGATAATCGTATATGGAACATAAAGCCCGTTTGTCAGGAATTCAAGATGCATTATAGACTTATCATTTGCCCTGACTGAAAGTGCAGGGTCATTTACAAATGTCACCCCCTTTTTCTTTAACAGCTTTATTAGGGGGATAAATCTGCTGTCAGACTCGGATGCCCTGTCAATAAACACCTTGAATATCATCTCACCTCTTGACAATTTGCCGATTGTCTCATCCAAATTATAGGGATATACGAGATAGCTTTGTAATCCCCTTTTATTACACTCGGAATCAAGGATGCTTACAAAATCCCTGTCATATTCCCAATCCCATCCAATAGCTAAATCTACCTCTAATGGCATAGATGTATTCTACAACAAGCAACTGACAACTTACAACCTACAACTTATAACCGTAGTTGTTTAGTCATCAGTTACAAGTTGTCAGTTGTAAGGATTGGTGGTATATTTAAATCTGTGAAAACACCCTATAACCAATTAGAAATTTGCGAAAATTGCTCAAAAGCCCTATCTAAGATATTCGAGATAAGTCAAAAGATCTCTTCATCACTGAATCAGGACACTATAGTAAGGGAGGTATGTAAGGCAATAATAGAAGATTTTGGGTTCAGGATGGTATGGATAGGTATTATTACCCCTGATTCCTTTGAGGTAAAGCCTGTCTATCAGGAGGGATTTGAGTATGGGTATCTATCCTCCATAAAGGTGAGATATGATGAATCCCCCCTTGGAATGGGTCCAACAGGAACTGCTATAAGAACCAGAACCCCCTCTGTTATAAATGATTACGAATCTGACCCGAGATTTGCCCCGTGGCTGTCAGAGGCTAAAAAGAGGGGATATAAATCGGGATGTGCCTTTCCTATGATAGCCTTGGAGAAGGTGCTGGGTTCAATAAATGTCTACAATGACAGAAAGCACGCCTTTGATAGCAATACAATAATGCTCCTTCAATTACTTGCCAATAATGCTGCAATAGCACTGCACAATGCCCGGCTCTACGGAGAACTGAAAGGGATAGAGGAGAGGTATCGTTATCTTGTAGAAAACTCCCCTGATGTCATCGGGATAATACTTGACAGCAAGATAGCCTTTTTCAATGAGGCAGGATTGAGAATACTGGGATATACAAGAGATGAGATAATCGGTAAAGAGGTATCTGAAATCATTCACCCTGAAGATAGAGAAGTGGTGCTTAAGGATATAGAAATAGTCTTATCCGGAGGCTCTGTGCACCCAAGAGAATACAGGCTATTAAATAAAAAAGGAGATATTATTTATGTGGAAGCAACCCGCAAAAAAATAGAATACGAAGGCAAACCGGCAGTGCAGTGCATTGTCAGGGATATATCGGAAAGAAAGAAGAGAGAGAACGAGACAAAGGAATTGGAGGATAGGTATCGAAGTCTTATAGAAGACTCTCCTGATGCCATTGGAGTAATATACAATGGCAGGATAGTCTTTTGTAATAACAGGACGATAGAATTACTCGGATATACCTATGACGAGATTAATGGTAAGGGGGCGATTGAGTTTATTTCTCCTGAAGACAGGGAAAGGGCATCAAAGAACCTTATGTCAGTATTATCCGGAGCAACCCTACCAGCACCAAGAGAATATAAATTGGTAAAGAAGAATGGGGAATGTATTGATATAGAGTTAACAAGCAGCAGAATAGTATATAGAGGTAAGCCGGCAATACAGGGCGTAATGAGAGATGTATCTGAAAGAAAAAAAAGAGATGCCAGAATAAAAGAGATGGAGGAAAGGTATCGCAATCTTGCAGAAAATTCTCCTGACGGTATTGGAGTAACATGCAATGGCAGGGCAGTTTTTATCAACAAAAAATGGGCAGAGGCACTTGGATATACCATAGATGAGATTATTGGCAGAAATCCAATAGAACATATCCATCCTGAAGATAGAGAAAGGGCAATCAATAATATAAAGACAATATTATCCGGAGAGTCTTTACCATCGCCAAGAGAATATAGGGCAATAAGAAAGAATGGAGAAATTGTTGAGATGGAGGCAGCCAGCAGCAGAATAATATATGAGGGTAAGACGGCAATACAGAGCATTTTCAGGGATATATCTGAAAGGAAAAAATATGAGAAAAAATTAAAAGAGATGAAGGAGAGGTATCGCAGTCTTGTAGAAAACTCTCCTGATGCTATCGGAGCAGTGTGTGATGGCAGGATAGTTTTTATAAATGACAAGGGATTGGAGATGTTTGGATACACAAGGGATGAGATTATTGGCATGAATGTAGCTAAAACTGTTTCCCCTGAAGATGGAGAGAGGGTATTAAATGATATAAAAATAGTATTATCAGATGAGTATATACCACCAAGGGAATACAAACTGCTAAAGAAAAACGGGGAGACCTTTGATGTAGAGATAACCCGCAGCAAAATAGAGTATGAAGGTAAACCTGCAATACAGAGCACTATCAGGGATATATCTGAAAGGAAGAAGAGGGATAATGAGATGAGGGAATATATCCGGGAGTTAGAGATATTAAATAAGGTAGCAATAGAGAGGGAACTTCGTATGATAGAGCTGAAAAAAGAGGTTAATAAACTGCTCACCGAGATTGGAAGAGAGAAGATGTACAAGATTACAGAATGATAGTTGGACACAGATGGACACAGAAAATCAGGATACTTAAATACAGGAACACGAATTACACGAATAGACGAATAGCACGAATAAAAACTAATTTAGGAAATTCAATATTAGAGATTGCTTCGCCTTCGGCTCGCAATGACATGCAAGTCAAAGTGTCATTGCGAGGGGCGAAGCCCCGAAGCAATCTAATTTATTTTTTGCTTTATTAATTTGTGTAATTCGTCCATTCGTGTCATTCGTGTTCAAGTCTTTTGTTTTTTTTGGTTGCGGCTTTGCAACGCTGTGTGTATCTGTGAAAATCTGTGTCCCATTTAATTTAAAGAATGATAAGAATTATAGAAGATATACTAAATATCGGCTACCCGATTGACCCGTCTCCGATTATAAAAGATGAGGGATTTCGTAACAGCCTCGCAACTGTATATTTCAGACGCATAAAGGTTATTGCCTCATGTGCAATTATCCTGTATCTCCTCTCAAACTCAATTGATTATCCCCTCCCCTCTGAAAAATTTCTTTATGTCTTGTTTTTTAAAATAATTGCCATAACATTTTATCTCTTAACAATATTCCTTTTGCCGCCAGATAAAGGAGTTGTCTTCTATAATATCGTTGGCCTCTCACAGCTATTCACTGCCTCTATAATTAACGCAATCATAATCAGGCTCACAGGCGGCTATGATTCATACTGGGCTATTACCATAGGGATGGCAATAATGGTAGCATCTCTTTATCCCTGGCCCATCAGATTTATGCTCCCCGCCATGTCCGCCGCATACCTATGTTATCTTCTCCCGTCACTCTTTTTAGATGACATAATAAACTTCCATCCATTCATTACAAACAATTTCTATCTCATAGGTATTCTGTTTGTATCACTCTTTATCTCATTCATACAGTATCGCTATCTGATGGTTGAATTTTATCTATACTCAAGACTGGAAAAGTCCAAAGATACCACTGACAACATTTTATCAGAAAGCATTAAACTTCAGGAAAGACTCAAGGAATCAAAGGAGGAACTCCTGCTCAAAAAGACCGAGGCAGAAGAAAAGGCAAGGGAGATGGAAAAGACTGTATCGGAGCTTTCAAATATAAAGCTGGCTTTATTAAATATAATGGAAGACCTGTATAATTCAAAAAAGAGGGTGGAAGACACAAATATTGAGTTAAATAAATACAACCGACTCAAATCGGAATTCCTTGCCAATATCAGCCATGAACTTAGAACACCTCTTTCATCTGTTATAGGCTTTAGCAAATTACTTCTGGATGACGATAATCTTGATCCCGACTCAAGAAAAAAGTATCTATCCATAATATTTCAAAGCGGCAACAGCCTGATGAATCTTATTAGCGACCTTATGGATATCTCAAAGATTGAGGCAGGGGAAATGGAATTAGAAATTAACCCTGCAAACATAAATCTTATAATATCAGAGACTGTTTTTTCTCTGCAGCCTATGATAACAGAATATAACCATACTGTTGAGGAAGAGCTTGCCCCCTCCTTAAAAGAGATTGAGGCTGACCATAGAAGAGTTCAGCAGATTCTTGCCAATCTCATGGTAAATGCTATAAAATATACTAAATACGGCGGAAAAATTACAGTTGCAAGTATAGATTCGGGTGATGAGGTATGGATAACGGTTAAAGATACAGGAATCGGGATAGCACCTGAAGACAGGGAGATTATATTTGACAGGTTCAGACAGATTGATGGTTCCCTTACAAGAAAGGCAGGGGGGATAGGAATAGGATTGGATTTAACGAGGTCTCTTGTAAGGATGCACGGCGGCAGGATATGGGTCAACAGCGAGGTGGGAAAAGGGAGTGCATTTACAGTTACACTGCCGAAGAAACATAGTTGCAAGATGCAAGATGCAAGTTACAAGACTTGAAACCTCTATGGAAGAGTTAAAGGGCTTTAAAAAATTAATTGTATGGCAGAAGGCTTACGATTTCGTATTGATGGTTTACAAATATACACAGGAATTTCCTTCTTCCGAGCTATACGGTTTAACATCACAGATAAGAAGGGCTACAGTATCTATTTCGGCAAATATTGCCGAAGGCAGTGAAAGGCAGCACAAAAAAGAATTTTTACAATTTTTATCTATAGCAAGAGGTTCTCTTGCAGAGGTAGAAACATATTTAATGTTAGTTAAAGATTTAGGTTATATCAGTAAAGATAGATTTGTTGAGTTAGAGAAACAAAGACAGGAGATTGGAAGATTATTGAGAGGATTATATAAGTCTTTATCTTGAAACTTGCAACTTGCATCTTGCAACTTAGGTTAGGAGGTTTTCATGGCTAACATACTTGTAGTAGATGATGATAAGAAACTGACTCTCCTTGTGAGAGGTTTTCTTGAAAAAGAAAAATATCAGGTAGCAGAGGCATATTCGGGGAGAATGGCTTTAGATGCCATAAAAGAAACAAAACCCGACTTAATAATCCTTGATATAATGATGCCTGAAATGGACGGCATAGAGGCATGCAAGAGAATTAAGGCTGACAAAGATACAAAGATGATACCTATAATCATGCTTACCTCAATGAGTACTGTAAAGGACAAGGTTATAGGGCTGAATGCGGGGGCTAATGACTATATAACAAAACCTTTTAATCCTGAAGAATTGATAGCAAGAGTTAAGGCACAGCTTAGAATCAAATTTCTGGAGGCTGAATTATTAAGAAAAGAGGAGGTTGAGGCAGTGGTAAAGATGGGCATTACAACCGCACATGAAATAAATAACCCCTTAACCGTTATAATCGGGAATCTTGAACTTCTACTAATGAAGAAAGAAAACCTTAGTGAGGAAGATTCAACAAATTTAAACTCCATCTTAGAAAGTGCTATAAGAATTAAGGAGATAGTTTCAAAGATGATAAATATTACCAGAATTGTTGAAACCGAATACGCACAGGGAAAAAAAATGATTGATCTGTGGAAGTCAGGCTGAAAGAAGTGTCAGAGAGTTAGAGTGTCAAAGTGTCAAAGAAGATAAAAACATGGTTGAGATTATCCTTGTCATAATAGCAAGTTATCTTATCGGCTCTATATCACCAAGCATAATCCTCGGAAAAATATTAAAAGGGATAGATATTCGTGAACATGGCAGTGGTAATGCAGGCTCAACGAATGCCTTTAGAGTTCTTGGCAAATGGGCAGGTATAACAGTCCTCCTATTGGATATTTTTAAGGGCTATTTTGCAGTTAAGTTTATAAGCCCTCTATCAGGAGAAAATCCAGTCATAGTAAGCTTGCCGAATCTATCCCCTACCCTTGTCGCCATCCTATCAGGTTTTGCAGCCATTATAGGGCATGTATGGACACTCTTTCATTCATTTAAGGGTGGAAAGGGGGTAAATACTGCAACAGGGGTTCTTTTAGCATTGATTCCAATACCAACTATTTTGGCTGCAGGCATCTTTTTAATTGTGCTACTCACAACAAGATATGTATCCCTTGGCTCAATGCTTGCCTCTCTATCACTCCCAATAATATTGATAATAATGTCATTGCGAGCCAAAGGCGAAGCAATCCCTTCGGAGCTGATTATATTTGCGGCTATCATCCCCATCTTTATTATCTATACACACAGAGCAAATATAAAGAGACTGATGAGAGGAGAAGAGAATAAAATAAAATTAGGCAGGGGTTAATTCCTTTATTAATCCTCTAACTTGCTTTTCCATATCAGAGACAGGCACAATAATTCTTTTATTACTCTTTCTTATCTTAATTTCCGCCTTCCCTTCCTTAAGATTTTTTTCACCTATAATAATCTGAATCGGTATTCCTATGAGGTCCGCATCCTTAAACTTTATCCCGGGTCTTTCATCCCTGTCATCCACTAAAACCTCAATACCTGAGTCTGTTAATGTCTGATAAATATTTTCAGAGGTATGGACAACATCTGTATTCTTCATATTTAATGAGAGGACAATCGCCTGAAATGGTGCAATGGGCATGGGCCAGATAATACCGTTATCATCGTGATTCTGCTCTATTGATGCGGCTACAGTCCTCCCCACACCTATCCCATAGCATCCCATCACAATTAACTTTTCCTTGCCATTTTCATCCAGATATGTTGCCTTTAATGACTCACTATATTTTGTCCCGAGTTTAAACACATGCCCCACCTCTATACCCTTATAAACCCGGAGTGTCCCATTGCATCTCGAACACAGATCACCATCCTTCACCATCCTTATATCTCCTGATAAATCTATTTTAAAATCTGTGTTTATATTCACATTGACCCTATGAGCGTCTTTAAGATTTGCACCTGTAACAAAATTTTTTATCCCCATGACTGAATTATCAGCCACTATTTTTAAATTCAATCCAACAGGACCCGCAAAACCTGATGGTGCAGAAGTAACATCCTCTACAACCTTTTCCCCTGCAAGATTTATTACATCACACTTAAGCAGTTTTTTTAGCTTTGCCTCATTCACATCATGGTCGCCCCTTACAAGTGCCGCAACAATTCCGTTCTCTGTCTCAAATATAAGTGTCTTAACTATCCTTTCCTTTTCCACCTTTAAAAACTCTGATACTTCGTCTACACTCTTTTTATCAGGTGTACTAACAACCTCCATAGGTTTTAATTCTTCTCTTGCATCTTGCATCTTGCATCTTGCATCTTGTCTCACTTCCGCCTTCTCTACATTTGCCGAATAATCACAGCTTTCGCAGGTAGCTACTGAATCCTCCCCCGAATCTGCAAGGACCATAAACTCATGTGAGAAACTCCCCCCTATCTGCCCTGTCTCAGCCTCTACTGCCCTGAACTTAAGCCCGCATCTCCTGAATATATTACAGTATGCGTCATACATCTTCCTGTATGTCTCCTCCACCCCTTTTTCATCCAGGTCATAACTATATCCATCCTTCATTGTAAATTCCCTGCATCTCATAACCCCGAATCTTGGACGGATTTCATCCCTGAATTTTGTCTGTATCTGATAGAGATTCAAGGGGAGCTGTCTGTATGACCTTACCTCCCTCCTGACTAAATCGGTGATGACCTCCTCATGGGTCGGACCATAACAGAAGTCTCTATCGTGCCTGTCCTTTACCCTGAGCAGCTCTCTTCCATAAAGATTCCATCTCCCGCTCTCCTGCCACAATTCTGCAGGCTGAATACTCGGAAGAAAAACCTCCTGTGCCCCTGCCCTGTTCAATTCTTCCCTGATGATATTTTCAACCTTCCTCTGTGCCATAAGCCCTAATGGAAGGAGGTCATATATTCCAGCGGCAAGCTTCCTTATCATCCCCGCCCTGACCATGAGCTTATGGCTAATCACCTCTGCATCAGACGGTGCTTCTTTTAATGTTGGTAAAAACATTTTTGAAAATCGCATATAGAATAAAATAAAAAGATTAAGGAGAAAGGGGGAAAAGGAAAATTAGGAGAATAAAATATATATATAAGGAAGCCATGAAGCCATGAATTTATTAAAATTTTCATGGATTCCTGGATTCCTAATAAAATTAGTTTTTCTTCTCCATTTCTCCATCTTCTTCTCCCTTTCTCCTTATAGATTTTTACATCTTTTTTGCCTCATTTAGCAAGGCATCAAATATTTCTTCTTCCTTAACCTTTTTTACGACTTTCCCTTTTTTGAATATAAGCCCAACGCCCTTTCCACCTGCAACACCTAAATCAGCCTCTCTTGCCTCCCCGGGGCCATTCACAACACATCCCATAACTGCAATCCTAATCGGTTTTTTTAAAGACCTTACCGCATCCTCAACCTTAAGTGCAATTGATTCTAAATCTATCTCGCATCTGCCACAGGTAGGACAAGATATTACCTCAGGATTGGTTTGCCTTATTCGCAGAGCCTTTAAGATTTCAAACCCAACCTTTATCTCTTCAACAGGATCAGCAGTCAGAGAAACTCTTAAGGTATCACCTATACCCTCATTTAACAAGATACCGATACCTATAGCCGATTTTATCGTCCCTGAAAAGAATGTCCCTGCTTCTGAAATGCCTATGTGAAATGGATAATCTACCTTTTCTGATAGAATGCGATAGGCATCAACTGTCCTTTCTATATCAGATGCCTTGAGTGACACCTTTATCTGATTAAAATCCATATCTTCAAGGATGCCTATATGCATCAAGGCACTCTCAACCATTGCTTCAGCAGTAGGTCCGCCATATTTCTCCCACAAATCTTTATCAAGAGAGCCGGCATTTACACCTATCCTTATTGGAAGCCCTTTATCCTTAGCAGAATTTACTACCTCTTTAACCTTCCACTTATCCCCAATATTTCCCGGATTTATCCTTAGCCCGTCAACACCTTCCTTTATTGCCCTCAGAGCAAGCCTGTAATCAAAATGTATATCTGCAATCAGAGGGATTTTTATCCCCTTTTTTATCTCTCCCAATCTCTCTGCGGCATCCATATCAGGGACTGCCACCCTGATTATCTCACATCCTGCATCTTCCAGTTTTCTTATCTGGTTTAATGTAGCCTTTACATCCCTTGTATCCGTATTTGTCATTGACTGGACAGATACCGGTGCATCCCCGCCAATCTTAAGATTTTTTAGGGTTATAACCCTGCTCTTTCTTCTCATTTTATAGAAATTATAAAACCATTAAGGAGAAAGGGGGAAGTGGGAGAGATGGGGGAAAATAAATTCTTTTTAAAAATATTTCCTTTCTCCCTTTCCTCAATTTCCCATTTCTCCTTAATCTTTTTCTTGTTTTATTTTTTACTATAAAACAGTTTTAAACTCCATGTCAAAACAAATATAATATTGACTGTGTGTGCTTAAATATGTTACTTATTTAACCATGTCTATAAAACTACTTTTTGCTGATGACAGTGTTACAATTCAAAAGGTTGTAGAGCTTGCCTTTGAAAGTGAAGATGTGGAAGTAACGACTGTCAGCAGTGGTGATAAGGTTATTGAGAAGCTAACCGAGTCCATGCCTGATATTATTATAGCCGATGTAGTTATGCCAGGAATGAACGGAATAGAACTTTGCGAGAGGCTTAAAAAAGATGAAAACTACAGCAATATACCTGTCCTACTGCTTAGAAATGAGTTTGATGAGTTTGATGCAGATGTGCTTCTAAAAACAGGGGCTGATGATTGTATTACAAAACCGTTTAAATCTGAGGAACTCGTAAAAAAAATAAAAGAGCTTGCTGCCAAAAAAACTGTCCTGAACTATACCCTGAGCGAAACCGAAGGGGCATTTCAAGAAAGCATTGAGCAGGCGATTACAGCCGCTGAAATTGAATCTTCACAGCCTCAAACTACTCTTTCTCACGATAGTAATCTGCAGGAAAATAATTTAGGAGAAAAAGAATTGGGAGATATCCTCATTTTAAAGCCTGACGATGAGGTTACAGATGAGACTAATGAAAACATGGAATCTCTCTCCTCTGTAGAAATCATATCCCATGAATCAAAGATAGAAGATGAGGATTTGAATATATCAGGGCTGCTAAATGATGAAGAGATAGAAAATTTAAAGAATGAAATCAAGAAGGCAGAGGAAGAGCTGCTCATTTCAATACCGGAAGAAAAGGCAGATGAGGAACTGCCTGCCTTCCGAATGGAAGAAACTACTGCTTCAATGCCCACTAACAGTTCATCATCTGATTTAAATAATTTTATTAGTGAACTTGAAAAGGAATCCGTTATCAGCGAGAAGATAAAGGATATTGTTGTCAAAGTTACTGAGGATGTTTTTGAAAAGACATTGAAGTTATCTGTAGAGAAATCTATGAAAGACTCCATAGAAACCATACTGAAAGATAAAACAGAAAAGTTAATCCTATCCTTAACACCGCATCTTACAAAGACAATAGAAGGGGTAGTCACCGATGTTGTCCCTGAACTTGCAGAATCCCTCATAAAAAGGGAAATTGAAAAGATAAAAAATAGTGAGATAGGTTCATAATATGGCTAATTTGGAAAAGGTTTTTGAACCAAAGAAGATAGAAGAAAGATGGTATAAATTCTGGCTGGAAAAGGGATATTTCCATGCAGATGAAAACTCAGACAAGAAATCTTACTGTATTGTCATCCCCCCTCCAAATATAACAGGTGCACTCCATATAGGCCATGCATTAAACAACACCATTCAGGATATCCTCACTCGATGGAAGAGGATGGAGGGCTTTAACACCCTCTGGATGCCCGGCACTGACCACGCAGGTATAGCAACACAGAATGTTGTGGAAAGGCAGCTACTGTCAGAAGGGACAGACAGACATAAGATTGGCAGGGAAAAATTTGTTGAGAGGGTCTGGAAATGGAAGGAAAAATCAGGTGGGGATATAATAAGACAGCTTAAGAGACTCGGTGCATCCTGTGACTGGGAGAGGGAGAGATTTACAATGGATGAAGGGCTCTCAAAGGCTGTGAGGGAGGTCTTTGTCCGACTCTATGAAGAGGGATTGATATACAAGGGTGACAGGCTTATAAACTGGTGTCCCCGATGCCATACAGCCCTATCTGACTTAGAGGTTGAGCATGAGGAACAAAAAGGACATCTGTATCATATAAAATATCCTGTAAAAAATACTTCAGATTTTATAACAATTGCAACAACACGTCCAGAGACAATGCTTGGGGATACAGCAGTAGCAGTAAACCCTGACGATGAGAGATATAAAAATTTTACTGGAAAAACTGTTACCCTTCCTATAGTCAACAGAGAGATTCCTGTAATTGCAGATTCCTATGTGGATAAGAGCTTTGGGACAGGGGCATTAAAGATTACACCTGCCCATGACCCTAATGACTTTGAGATCGGAACAAGGCACAACCTGCTTCAGGTAAAGGTAATTGCCGAAGATGGGACAATGAATGAAAATGCAGGAAAATATAAGGGATTAGACAGGTTCAAGTGCCGAAAGGCATTGTTACGCGATTTAGAAAAGGAAGGATTTTTACTAAAGGTTGAGGATTATATACATTCTGTCGGTAAATGCTACCGATGTAAAACAATTGTGGAGCCAAATCTATCAAAGCAGTGGTTTGTCAAGATAAAACCACTCTCCGAGCCTGCCCTTGAGGCTGTGAAGGATGGAAGAATCAGGATAATACCTAAGGGATGGGAGAATACATACTTTGAATGGATGAATAATATAAAGGACTGGTGTATCTCAAGACAAATCTGGTGGGGACACAGGATACCGGCATGGAATTGTAAAGATTGCAGTGAGATAACAGTCTCAAAAACTGATATAACGGAATGCAGTAAATGTAAAAGCAAAAATATTGAACAGGAGAGTGATGTCCTTGATACATGGTTTTCTTCTGCCCTCTGGCCATTCTCCACACTCGGCTGGCCGGAGAATACAAAAGAGCTTAAGGTCTTCTATCCCACTTCTGTTTTAGTGACAAGTTTTGATATCTTATTTTTCTGGGTTGCAAGGATGATTATGATGGGTCTCAAGTTCAGAGGCGATATCCCATTCAGGGATGTTTACATCCATGCCCTCGTGAGAGATGCAGAGGGACAGAAGATGAGCAAATCAAAGGGGAATGTCATAGACCCCCTCATAATGATGGAGAAATACGGAACTGATGCATTCAGATTCACACTCGCTGCCTTTGCGGCTCAAGGCAGGGATATAAAACTCTCTGAAGAAAGGATAGAGGGATATAGAAATTTTGCAAACAAAATCTGGAATGCCTTCAGGTTTGCAATGATGAACTTGGAGGATTTTAAGGATAACATCCTGAGCCAGCCGAAGGATACAGTCTCCACTTCCGATATAACCCGTTTAAATCTCCGGCTCTCTGACAGATGGATTTTGAGCAGGCTGCAAAAGGCTATACGAGATACAAGGAAAGGGCTTGAGGAATATAAATTCAATGAGTCGGCAGGAATTATCTATCAGTTTTTCTGGCATGAGTTCTGTGACTGGTATATAGAAATTATAAAGCCAAGACTTGCCTCATCTGCAGAAGAAAGGAAAACTGCACAATCGGTATTATTATATGTAATGGAGAACAGCCTTAGGCTACTCCATCCGTTTATGCCGTTTATAACTGAAGAACTATGGCAGCAGCTGCCCCTGCTTGAATCCAGCAGGGGGGAAAGTATCATGGCTGCTGAATATCCTGTGTATAATGAGGCATTAGTAAATGATGATTTTGAGAGAGAGATGATACTTATCATGGAGATATCACGGGGGATAAGAAATATCAGGAGTGAAATGAATATATCCCTTGCAAAAAAACTTGATGTCCTATTAAGGACAGGAGATGAGAATAAACTACAGATGATTGAGAGGCAGAATTTATATATATCCGAGCTGTCCAGATTAAAAAACCTGAGTGTTACAAAAAACGGAAAAGAGCCAAAGCCTGTCCCTGAAGGTCTTTATCAGGGAATGGCTGCTACTGCTGTAGTGGAGAATATTGAGATTTTTGTCCTTCTTGAAGGTGTCATTGATATCCATAAAGAGAGAGACAGGCTCAGCAGGGAACTTGAGAAGATCAACGCGGATGTTGCAACACTGAACAAGAGATTATCAAATCGGGACTTTATAAACAGGGCTCCTAAAGATGTTGTAGAAAAGGACAGGGAAAAATACCAGTCTCTGACTGTGATGGCAGAAAAGATTCAGCAGAATCTATCAAGGCTTGAGATATAACTTAGAAATAATATGTTAAATGAAAGAGAAAAATTAAAAAAGATTATCCAATTGAGCAAAGACATCTCACAGGTTAAAGACATGGACCTCCTCTTGGAGAGGATTCTGTTAGAGGCACGGCGGTTTGTCAATGCCGATGCAGGATCAATATATGTTATTGAAGGCGGTCAATTGAAATTCAGTAATTCTCAAAATGATACCCAGCGAAGGAAATTGCCTCCAGGAAAGAAACTTCCTTATTTTACCTTTAAGGTTCCCATTGATAAAAAATCTATTTCAGGATATGTCGCAAGCACAGGAGAGATATTGAATATTCCGGATGTCTATAATCTCCCTCAAGGGGTCCCCTATTCATTTGGCAAGTCCTATGATGAATCATCAGGCTACAGGTCCAAATCTATGCTGACAGTTCCATTAAAAAATTATCGCGGAACTATAATGGGCGTCTTGCAACTTATAAATGCCCAGAATGAAAAGAGTGAGATTATCCCGTTTTCACCAGAGGATGAGCCCCTGATTCTGCTTTTTGCAAATGATGCCGCAATAGCTCTGGAGCGGGCACAGATGACCCGAAGCATAATCCTTAGAATGATAAGCATGGCGGAACTACGGGACCCCAAAGAGACAGGTCCCCATGTAAACAGGGTAGCATCCTATTCTGTTGAAATTTATGAGGCATGGGCTTCTAAAAAAGGCTTCTCTACGGAAACTATCACAAGCACAAAAGATGTCTTACGAAGTGCTGCAATGCTTCACGATGTGGGCAAGGTAGCTATATCCGACCTTATTCTAAAAAAACCGGCAAGATTTACACCTGAGGAATATGCCATTATAAAACAGCATACATTCCTTGGTGCAAGGCTTTTTTCAAATCCCCAATCAGATTTTGATGATATGGCATCACAGGTAGCACTAAACCATCATGAAAGATGGGATGGAGAAGGCTACCCGGGATATATTGATATTGCAACAGGACAACCTCTAAAAGGTTATATAAATGATAAAGGAACCGCCAAAGGAAAAAAGGAAGAAGAGATACCCTTTTCAGGCAGAGTGGTTGCTATCGCTGATGTTTATGATGCCTTATCATGCAGGAGATGCTATAAGGAGCCATGGAATGAGTCTAATGTATTAGAAGAACTACGAGGGCAGAGGGGAAAGCAATTTGACCCTGAAATGATGGATGCATTTTTCTCAATCTTAGATGTAATCCGTTCAATTGCCAGTCAATACCCTGATAAAGAATAATATCATCCGTCAACCTGATTGATTTTTTCAAATGGTTCATCCTTATGAAAATCGGGGCGGTAGTAATCTCTGCTTGAATACTCCTGAATCCAGCCATTCTCAAGTCCGAACATATCAAGCCAGATTAGCACCTTTTCGTACTCTCCCTCATTTAAAGGTCTTGATAATAGCAGATTTTCATTAGCCCTATGTGTTGGAAAATATTGTGACATAACACTCAAAAATGTCTCCCTCCCGACCTCCTCACTCAAAAATGAAAGGCTCTCCTTACTTCCAGCAATATCATTAGGCAGGACAAGGTGTCTGATAATCAAGCCTCTTATGGCAATATCATGAGCATCAATAATTAGATTCCCAACCTGTCTTTTCATCTCTAAAATCGCTGCCCTTGAGTGTCTTACATAATCTTCTGCTCTGGAATAATCAAATGAATTCTCATCCTCACTGAATTTAATATCAGGAAGATAGATATCAATTATGCCATCCAAAAGTTTTAGTGCATAAAGCGAATCATAGCTGTTGGTATTATATACAAGTGGAATCCTTAATCCCTTTTCAACTGCTATTTCAAGAGCCTTTACAATCTGGGCAGCAAAGTGTGATGGCGATACGAGGTTTATGTTATGGCATCCTTTAGTCTGAAGCTCAATCATTATGTCTGCAAGCCTCTCAAACCTTACCTCTTTGTCTATGAATGGTTTTTCAGGCTGAGATATCTGGTGGTTTTGGCAGAAGACACATCGGAGATTGCAATTACCAAAAAATATTGTCCCTGAACCTTTATTACCGGAAAGGACAGGCTCCTCTCCACGGTGGACATAATAGCTTGATACAATAGGAAGATAGCCAGAGCGGCAGAACCCTATTTCTCCATCTTTTCTGTTAATCTTACAATTGCGGGGACATAAAGTGCAGTTACTGAGGATAGATTCAAGCTGGACTGCTCGCTCATGCAGTTCACCTGTTTTAAAAAGATTTAAATAATGAGGGATATTAAAACTCACTTACCAAATATTTTATATTAAATTTTTTATGAACCTTTTTTGCTCTTGTAGAAGGTATCAAAAGTAACAATCCCCTGTTTTTTAAGAATCTTTTCCCCCTTAACAAGGATTGCAAGGTCATTCTTTTCCCTTACCTGCGAGAATACAATTCCAGTTTCCCTGAATTTATCGTCATGCTCCCTGAGAGCAAGAAAATCTCCTTTGTTTTTCCAGCAGTAATATCGTACCGATGTTGTATAGTGGGCTGTATCATCCTTTATCTTTTTGATTTCAGAATTTGTCAGAATCTTGCCATTCTTATCACACCACCTACCCTCCAAATCACCCGGGGTCAAAGGCAATGCCTTCTTCATATCTACGAGACACAGCTTTTTGTCTTCAGGAGGAAGCTGGTTAAAGAGTGATTTTCGTTCGTCAGGGTTTAAGCTCTTCTGTCTCTCAAGCTTCTCCTGCCTCTCCTTCTCCATTGAAGAAAGGACATCCGTATGGTTCTGCTTTGTATAAAAAGAGGGTAAGGTCATAATCTATAAATCAATTATGCCGAGGGCCGGAATCGAACCGGCACGGCAGTTTCCCGCCGAGGGATTTTAAGTCCCTTGCGTCTACCTATTCCGCCACCCCGGCAAATAAAGATTTTCTTAAAATACAATAAGTTATAATTTTATAAAGTGTGTCATATCGTGTCATATAGAGTCGAAACTGATTACATTTGCAATCAATTATCACAAAAAAGTAATCAAAAAGCAATCATTTTTCAGTTAAGCAATAAACCCAAATTATGCACGAACGATTTAGATAAGACCTTATGTCCCTGTAGCAACTGTCAAATTTTTACTTTTCTATGGATGGTAAAAAGTGAAAATTTCCACAGTTCAGACAGACATGGACGGCTGTCTGAACGACAAGCGGAAGGGACATAAGGTCTTTCACTCATTTTTTGGGATAAACTATAGATGGGATAATGATGTCATATACTATCTTGGAGTAAAATTTAATGATTCAGATGAAAGCAACCTTACTCATCCCCCAATCATTGACATAGATTGTTCAATAGGGATACATTTGTCATTTGAGAACTGATGCCCCTGAGGTTTATTCTGTATAATTTTTATAATAATCTCTTTGAGGGACTCATCACTAATTCCTGACCGAATATAATCTCTTAAATCTATTCCATCTTTATAACCCAGACACAACCTTAATATTCCTTCTGCAGTCAGTCTTACCCTGTTGCAGGATTCACAGAAATGCTGTGTTATCGGCGAGATGAAGCCGATTTTGATTGCGGATTGCGAATTGCGGATTGTGGGTTTTATAGTGAAGTATGAAGCAGGACCGCCTCCTGATGACTTTGCAGGCTCTAATTCAAAATGGCTTTCAACTAAAGATTTTACCTCCTTTATGGAGATAAACCTTTCTTTGCTTAAATTCACAATACGACGCACGGGCATACACTCTATGAATCTTATATTTGCACTGTTTTCTATGGCGAAATGGACAATGTCAATAAGCTCATTATCATTCAATCCCCTCATTACAACAGTATTGAGATTAACAGGCGTCAAACCAGCATTTACTGCCTCCTTGATACCCTCTAATACATCTTTTAGTTCTCCACCTCCACATACCGTTTTAAAAGTTTCAGGTTTTAGCGTGTCAAGACTGATATTTACCCTCTTTAATCCTGCATTCTTTAAATCAATAGCATATTTAGATAGGAGAGTGGCGTTTGTTGTCATAGCAAGGTCATTTATTCCGTTAATATGAGATAATTGATTAATCAGCGATACCATATCCTTTCTGACCAGAGGTTCTCCACCGGTTATCCTTACACGGCTCACGCCCATATCAGCAAAACACCTTACGATTCTGGTAATCTCCTCAAATCTAAGTATTGCCCTCCGTCTTGAATGACTATCGCTATCCTTCGGTGTGCAGTAGAGACATTTCAGGTCACACCTGTCTGTAACAGATATACGGATGTATTCAATTCTTCTATTATATTTGTCAATAAGCAAATTCATAATTTATACAATGTTTTAAACTGGTAATATAACCTCAAAAGTAGTTCCCTTTCCCTCTTCACTTAAAACATTTATCTCACCGCCATGGTCATGAACAATTTTATGTGCGATAGACAGTCCAAGCCCTGTCCCTGTTGGCTTTGTTGTAAAGAATGGGTCAAACATCCTTTCTATAATTTCAGCCGGTATCCCCTTACCTGTATCAGCTACCTTTATTTTTATATCTGCCCCATCCGATTCTGTTAATATATTTATCTTCCCTCCATTTGGTGTTGCGTCCATCGCGTTGAGGATGAGATTTATAAGCACCTGATGAATCTGCTGGGGATCGGCTTTAATCATAGGTATAGCTCCATTATCTCTGTAATCAATGCTGATTCCCTGATTGGATGCCTTTTTATTTATCCAGAAAAGCACCTCTTTAAGTATTTTAACAGGGTCAATTGTTGTAACATGCTTTTCTGTGGGCCTTGCAAAGTCAGAAAAGGTTCTTAAAAATGAATTCAGTCTATTTACCTCAGTAATAATCCTCTCCGAGAATCTTTTTTGATTTCCACTTAAGTTCAGCTCACTTTCCATTGCTTGAACTACTACCTTTATAGCAGCCAGGGGATTTCCTATCTCATGTGATAGACCTGCAGATAAAACGGCAAGGGAGGAAAGCTTTTCAGCCTGAAACATCTGTTTTTCTAATTTTTTCTGACTCTCCTCCAGCTTATGTCTGTCTGTAATATCTCTGAATATCATCATTGAGCCATGATTTCTTTCATCCAGCTTTACAGATACAACATTTATATCAAGTATCTTTGAATTGTAAACAGAGACGGTGGATATAGGTAAGTTACTGCTCTTTTCCTTGTTGATAATCTCTTCTACATTTTCAGGTCTTCTATGACACTGGAGAAAATTTTTCCCTACTATATTATTACGATGTATCCCCAAAATTTTTTCTGCTGAGGGATTTATCATAACTACTTTATTATTCTCATCTGCTACAATAATTCCCTCAGCAGCGCAGGTAAGTATTCCCTCCAATCTATTTTTTTCAAATTTTAATTCCTTTGTTCTCTTCTCCACCTCTCTTTTTAACTCTTCATTCCAGTTAATTACTTTTTTCCTCTGTTCTTCTAATTTCTCTGCCATGAGATTGAATCTATCTGCAAGCTGCTCTAATTCATCCCTGCTGTTTATAGTGAGTCTATGGCTGAAATCACCCTCTGCAATAGAATCAACATCTTTTAAAAATTCCGATAATGGCAATGTAAAATGTCTTGCCATGAAAATCCCTATGATTATTGATGCAAGTATTGTAGCAGCACCGATTATTAGAAAGACCATCTTAAATCTCATTATTGGCTCAAAGATGGTTTTCCTTGGATATACAAGTGAGAAAGCCCAGAAACTTTTAGATAGTCTATCACCAGTTAAGATAGGGGAGTAGGAGACAATTTTATCCTCAATAATCTCTATCCCATTTTTTTTACTAAGGATATTTGATACGATTTCTGGGGGGTAATCTTTATTCAGATTTCTAATACCGTTTGCAAGTGATGTGGAATTAGAAACAGCCTTATCAGAATATCCATAATATTCTGAATGAGCAAGATATTCCCCTTTATGATTCACAAGAAATGTAATGCCGCTCTTTGCAATATTTATCTTCTGCATCTGTTCGATGATATAACTGCCGTAGAGATTGATTATTATTATTCCCCTATTTTTGTATTCCGTATCAAATACTGGGGTAGCAAACCTGACCACTGATTTTAGTGGTGTTTCAACTTTGCCCCACTCTATATTGTAATCCATAGGTGATACATAACACTCACCTTCAGGATATTTTACTGAATCTTTAAAATAGTATCTATCGCTCTTATTCTGAAGCTTTTCTCGCGGTATGATCTCAGTCCTATCTCCATATGAATCTACCCGTATTATCTCCATACCACTCTCATTAATATACCGTATTTGGTAATAGTAAGGATACGCCTTTGAGAAGTTTAGAAATTCATTTTCCAGTCTCTTTCTGATAACCGGGTTTTCTGTCTCTATCAATTCCAACAGTGTAGGAGAACGGCTCAGATATAAGACATGATTGTGGATTTTTTTTAAAAATTTCTCAATATCTTCTGCCTTTGATGACACTTCATATTCAATGTTGTGGAGGGTGTTATCTACCAATGCCCTGATAGAATAGTAAATACCATATAATCCTGCCACTGAGAGAGGCACAACTGCCAACAAAAGAAAGGCGGTAAGCAACCTTATTCTGATACTATAAAACCTTTTTCTGGTTTTCATTTTATAAGGAAATTATAAAATCCCCCTCACCTTAATCCTCTCCCCTCAGGGGAGAGGGGAGGGTGAGGGGTTTGTTCTTTCTATCTCACAAGGGAATAGACCATATTACCGCTCTTCCATATGTCTACTTCACAATCTTTAAATGGTAAATGATATTTTTTGTTATCTTCCATCTCATACCTGATTTTATTAGTGTCAATGGCGTAAAGGGAGATTCTCTTATCCCCTTTCTTATAAAAGAGATAGGCTACTTCATTTCTACCAAGCTTGCATTTTCTGCCTCCCACAAGTTTTAATCCCGACTCTCCAATCTCTGGAATTGAGACAGGAAAACTCAACCTTTCTCTGAACCAAAGGCTAATATCTTTTACTTCCTCTGCCTTGAACATCATTGGGAGGTTTTCCATATGACTCTCAAATGACAGTCTCCCTACTTCTTCTACACTCCTGAAGTATGCAAAATTATAGGAGATAAATAATAGCACCATAGCTGCTACAGCCAATGCAGGGGCAACAGTCTTCCACAAACTTGTCCCTGCATGTTTTAAGCGGGGAACAGATGACCTCTTTTTCACGCCAGATATAGTTCGTATATTTAATTCTATACGGTTGAGCAGTCCATCAGGCACTTCCCTCATATAAAGTTCTTTTCTAAACTTGTTTTCAATATCGGTGTCTATTTTGTTCATAACACTACATTCTTTGCATGTCTTTGCATGAAGATACGCCTCTGAGACAATCCCTTCACTGGATAGAATCTCTCTTTTTCTAAACCACTCTCTATATTCCTGACAATTCATAAAACAAAAAGATTAAGGAGAAATAGGGAAAGGGAGAATAAAAATAGTATTTTTTTCTCTGTCTCTCCACCTTCTCCCTTTCTCCTTACAGGATTCTTAAAATTAGCCCTGATTACCTTAGTTTCATTTGCCATTAGATTCGCTTCGCTCACTACAAGATTTTTTAACATTATATTTTTTACAAAATCCCTCCCCCTTGAGATACGGGACATAACAGTTCCAATAGGTATATTCAAAGTATCTGCAATCTCTTTATAGGAGCGATTGTCCATATAAAATAAAAGAAAAGGGGATTTATATTTTTCAGGTATTCTGTCCAAGAGCGGCTGTATACCCTGATTATCTATTTTTTTAATCATCTCATTTTCACTGTAATTTTTTGCAGCAATAGACTCTAAATTTTGCAGATACTCCCCTTCGTCATCAAGATTTAGCTCTCTGAAATTTCCCTTTCTTTCTACTTCCTTCAAATAAAGATTTCTCATAATTGAAAAGAGCCAGTTTTTACATTTATCTTCATCCTTTAACTGGTGAAATCTTTTAAAGGCAATGTAAAATGTCTCCTGTGTTAGATCCTCTGCGTCGTATTCGTTTCCAGATAGCTTTAAAGCCATATTGTAGATAAATTTTAGATGTGGGAGGGCTATTTGCTTGAAACCATCTTCGGTTCTCTTTTTTGAAAATATCATTTATAAAAAATTCGCCACAGAGGCACGGAGACACAGAGAAAAACCATAAGGAGAAATGGGGAAAGTTTTATTGGTTGGATTGGTTAAAACCAATCAAACCAATTAAACCAATAAAACATCTTTATGTTTTTTTCTCCATCTCTCCATCTTCTCCCCTTTTCCTTAATCTTTTTTGTTTTTGCTTTCTCCGTGCATCAGTGTCTCTGTGGTTAAATCAGGTTTTTGTTTATTCAATCAGCCTATCAAAATGTCTATCAAGGTCGTCAGGCGTAGCAGAGGAGCGATAACGGATAATACCCTTTTTGTCTATTATTACCATAGTAGGTGTTCCTATTACATTATACAGCTTTGTAACAAGGCTGTCATTATCAAATAGGACAGGATAGGGGAGACTATGTTTTTCCTTATACAGGGCAGCCTTTTTAGCAGAATCATTAATACCCACATTAATAGCTAACATTGTAAGCCCCTTTGATTGAAATTGTGAGTATATCTCCTTTAATTTCGGTATCTCTTCCTTGCAGGCAGGACACCATGTAGCCCAGAAAATGATATATACAGGATTTTTTCCCTTATAATCGCTTAATCTCACATCTCTACCTTCAAGGGTCTTTAAGCTGAAATCCGGTGCAGGATTTCCAGTCTCTGTGGCATAGGAGTATGGGGCAAAGAAAAATATAAGTATTATTAATGTTTTTAAAATTAAAAGCATAATCTGTCTCCCTTAAATCGTACGACCAACTTTCGTGGGTGCCCCGAAATCATAAATCCTAAATTATAAGCTGTCCCATCTTTATTAAAAAATATTCACCCAGCCCTATCATAAATAATCCAAGAGCCTTTTTAATCTTTACCATCCACATTCCTGACTTTGGAAAGGATGATAGAATACCTGAAAATGTCCCTACCAGCACAAGTAGTATGCCAAGCCCAAAAGAAAAAGCAAAGAGGAGTGATATTCCAAATAAAACATTCTGTTTTGCCGCTACATAGGTAAGTATTACACCAAGAACAGGGGCTGTGCATGGTGCAGCTACAAAACCTGATGCAATTCCTATAAGGATGGCACCTGTAAAACCTCTGTGCCTTGAATCTGAAACCCCGCCTGTCAGAAAGGAAGGGATTGGCAGTATAAAGACATCAAGCATACTCAATCCGAATAGTATGATAATATTGGCAACTATAAAATATGCATAGGGATTTGTGCTTATCTCTCCAAAGAATCTGCCTGTTAACGATGCAAATGCCCCTAACGATGAATAGGTAATTGCAACCCCGATAACATAAAATAAAGATAAAATAAAGGCATCTATTTTTGACCTGCTTCCAAGATTCTGTGAGCTTACATATCCGGCAGTAATAGGTATCATAGGATACACACATGGTGTAAAACTTGTTAATACCCCTCCAATAAAGGCTGCCATTAATGACATTAAAATAGAGCTTTGTAAATAGTTTTCAAATCCGGTAATTAATTCCATAATTTAATATATTTAGCCACAGACCCCGCACATAAATTTTATGTGCGGGGGAAAGTCTGTGGCAAAAAACTTCAGTGTGTTTGCCCTCCAATTGCGCATGGATTCTTTGCTGTACATGGATTTTTAATATTTTTATGGTCATGTGACAGGGCAGGGACTTCTCCCACCTTTCTTGTCATGAGCCTCTTAGCGAGGAGCATATCCTCTTCATAGCCAGCCTTCTGAATCTGCTCCGTTGTTACTCCCTCTACCTGAATGTCATCTATCTCAATGAAATTGGCAATTGGATACAGATAGCCTGTTATTGTAGCCTTTTTCTTTTCCAGCAGCTCATGGCTCCGTATCACATCGTGCCCTTTTGCATTATCAACAATTGACCACAAAGTTCCATCTGCAGTCTTAAATCCGATGGCGTGATGGGCATACAAGTCGCATTGGGCATTTGCACCATCAAGTTTTTTCAGGCTGCACCCGACACATAACAGATCACCAGTCAGTGTAATTTTTGATAGCCCCTTGTTGGCATCCCAACCACCTGCCCATACACTTGATGTTATGAAAAATA
This sequence comes from Nitrospinota bacterium, assembly GCA_016234205.1. Lineage (GTDB taxonomy): Bacteria > Nitrospinota > Nitrospinia > UBA9942 > UBA9942 > UBA9942. Next base: position 41,627 of record JACRGN010000300.1, read on the forward strand.
TTGATACAACCATTGGCAATAGATACTTTTTAATCATCTAAATTTTCCTCCTTTTATTAATCTGTGTTAATTTGCAAGTCTGACCATACTTCACCGCTTTACCTCTACTTGAATAAAAATTTACAGATTGTCACCTCCTTCCATCATAATCTTTATAATATATAGATACTTTTTTGATTAAATTTATTCCATAAATTTTATTTTCTTTTCAATTATTCTATGAAAGGGTCACGTATTAAAACTTGCATGAAATAGTCATGAAATAGTCATTGAAACAGTATCGTTTATAAATTATAATCAAAACAGTTAGCATATTGAATTTTAATTCCTTATCGTAAAAGTCCTTGGGAGAATTAAATGTTTGGAATAGGGATGCCAGAGTTGATAGTAATACTTATCATTGCAATTGTGATAATCGGTCCTGATAAGCTTCCTGAGATTGCAAGGGCACTTGGGAGAGGTTATGCAGAATTTCAGAAGACCCTGAAAAATGTAAAGAACACTATTGACAGGGCTGAGTCCGACTTTGAAAGGACATCCAACATGGAAGAGAAGGGAGGTATTGGAAGTGGAGAGAGGGCAGGAGATGAAGAAAAAGAAGATCAGAAAAGTCACCTCTGAAGAAAAACTCCCTTTTACTGAGCATTTAGAGGAACTCAGATGGAGATTGATTATCATAATAGCTACAATTGCCGTGTGGTTTGGAATATGCTACACATATTCGGAAGATATTATAAGGTTTGTCCAGAAGCCGTTAAATCAGAAACTTATATTCATAAGTCCTACTGAGGCTTTCTTCGTAAATTTAAAGGCTTCATTTTTTGGAGCAATCTTCCTATCCATCCCTGTAATAATTTATGAACTATGGGGGTTTGTATCTCCAGGATTACTTGAAAAGGAAAAAAAATATACGCTTCCTTTTATAATCTCTGCTACAGTATGCTTTATTATTGGTGTTGCTTTTTCATATTTTATTGCCCTGCCGGTTATTATGAAATTTATGTTGGGTTTTGCAGGAGAAAAGCTTAGACCTATGATTTCAATAGATAACTACATTTCCTTTGTTGGAAGGTTTATGATAGGCTCTGGCGTCATATTTGAATTTCCTGTTGTTATCTTTTTTTTAAGTAAGATAGGCATAGCAACACCAGAATTTCTTTCCCAGAAAAGGGGATATGCCATACTGGGAATATTTATCCTTTCTGCAGTCCTTACACCTCCTGATATATTTACCATGTTTCTTATGGCAATTCCTTTAATGGCTCTGTATGAAATAAGCATAATTATAGCCCGATTATTTGGAAAGCGGGTTGATATGTCAGCAGTTGGCAGTCAGCTTAAGGCTAAAAGCTAATGGCTTGCCCCTTCTATGATTCTGAATATATGAAGCACAAAAGGAAAAAGTGCATCCATAGCTTCCTGTGCACCTTTAGTTGAGCCTGGAAGTGCGAGTATAAGCGTTTTCCCTTTCATCCCTGCTACGCTGCGTGACAACATAGAGTATGGTGTTCGCTCCTGCCCATAATTTCTTGCCGCCTCAACAATCCCGGGAATTTCTTTATCAAGCAGGGGACGAATGGCTTCGGGTGTAACATCGGTAGGAGATAGCCCTGTGCCTCCAGTCAGGATAATCATATCGTTCTTTGCTTTATAAAGCTTTAATACTTTTCCCTTAATAACTTTTGCTTTATCCGGAATAACGGAATAATCTGAAACTGCAACATTGCACTGCTCTAATTTTTTGATGATTGCCTTTCCTGCTTTATCCTCCTTTTTTCCGGCGGAAATACTGTCAGAGCATACAACTACCGCAGCCTTGAGATCTTTCCTGAATTTATCTGTCCAATCTGATTTGCCGCCTTTTTTCTCTTTTAATTTTATAGAACAAATCTCAATTCCTTTATCAATCGGCTTAAGCATATCGTAAATTGTGAGTGCAATAACCGATGCCCCATGCATTGCCTCTACTTCAACGCCGGTTTTGTAAATTGTATGCACTTCAATCTCAATATGAATCTCAAGATTTGCTATTTCGTAACGAACAGCTGCAAATTCAACCGGCATCGGATGACAATCAGGAATCATATCGCTGGTGCGCTTCACAGCATAAAGTCCCGCCACACGCGATGCTTCAAGCACATTGCCCTTAGGCACAGTATTGTTTTTTACCGCTTCTATGGTTTCCTGCCTGCCTACTTTTACAATAGCCTGAGCAATAGCTTTTCTGAGAGTGGTGGATTTGTTCGTAATGTTAATCATAATGTTTTAACTGTTATTTTGTTTCCATACATAAGTTTCATCATTAAATATTTCCTTCCCCCAAATAGGCACATTGGCTTTTATTTGCTCAATAATTTCTCGGCATGCACTAAACGCATCATTTCTATGCCTTGAAGAAACGAAAACAAACATACTGATTTCTCCTGCTTTTACTTTCCCCAAACTATGATAGATATGCATGCAGGTCAATTCGTATTTTGCAAAAGCATCTTCTCTGATTTTGTGAAATTCTTTTTCAGCCATCTCGTTGTAAGCCGAGTATTCAATAGCCTGCACAGTTTTACCGCCAATTACATCATCTCTAACCTGTCCGAGAAATATTGTATGCGCACCGATACCGGTTTTGCTGCTGTGCTTAGCAATAGAATCAGCAATAAATACAGGATTTATTGCTCCTTCAATAAACACTTTGTTCATGTTAAGGAAATTATAAATTTTTGCCACAGAGGCACGGAGACACAGAGAAAAATATTTTTAAAAGTCTTAATCTGTGAAATCTGTGGTTGCTCAAGTTTTTGTTCTTTTTGTTTTGTGAACTCATCCTGTTTTAAATATTTTTATCCACCGGCAAATGGCGGAAGCAGAACAACTTCGCTGTTTTCATCTAATGAAATATCTTCGGATATAATTTGTTGATTCACTGCAATTTTATATTCTCTTCTCTTTAAATCAGGATATTTGGCATATAGCCTGTTTTTAAGCATATCTGTATTTGAAATATCTTCCAATTCCAGTGCATCCTTACCTAAAATATCAGCTATATACCCAAAAGCAATGACCTTAATTTTCATATAGTTACAAAGAAATTATAAAATTAACCACAGATAAACACAGATGAACACTGACAGAATAAAGAAAAAAAGTTTTTATCTGCGTTAATCTGTGTCCATCTGTGGTTTCATCAGGTTTTTGCTCTTAAAATAAGTGAACTTCCACTTCTTCACCCTTTTTAACATCTCCTTTTTCAAGAGGAAGATAAATGAGTGAGTTTGCTTCGGCAAATGACTTCATTATATACGATTCCTGCCCTTCCAGCGGAAGCACACCATTATGAGTTATTTTTCCCTTAAGAAAATATGCCCTGTCAGTTTTTTTGCGGATTGCTTCACTCGTTTTAACATATTTTTTGGGCATAAAATACTCACTGAATCCCTGCATCTTTCTTATGACAGGATAAACATACTCATAATAGCAAGTAAGTGTTGCAGCAGGATTTCCTGGCAATGCAAAAATAATTTTACTTCCTTTTCTTCCTGCAAACAGAGGTTTTCCCGGCTTTTGCGCTACTTTATAAAATAATTCCCTCACTCCAAGCTTTTGCAATGTTTCTTTTACCAAATCGTATTTTCCCACTGAAATCCCTCCTGAAAGAATTAAAACATCAGAAGCACGTAGTAATCTCTGGATGGTTGAATGAAGAATTTTTTTATCGTCACGCAATTGAGCTGTAAATTTTGGATGTATTCCTATCTCCTGCAATGCAGCAGTCAGGGCAAAGGAGTTTGATTCGTATATTTTTCCCACTGTCAACGGTTTTCCCGCTTGCTTCAATTCATTCCCGGTAGTGATAATTGAAACAACCGGATTCTTATACACTTTAATATGTTTTATTCCGAGTGAAGCAAGAAACCCGATTGATGCCGGGTTCAGCACAGTTCCTTTTTTAAGAGCGATCTCTCCTTTTCGGATGTGCGAGCCGATTAATCGGATATTATCATTCCTTTTCGGAATGTAATCACTGATATAAATGCACTTATTTTCTTCCTGAGCTATTTCTTGAATAACAACACAATCGGCATCGGGAGGCACTGCTGCCCCTGTGAAAATTCTCACTGCCTGCCCTTTTTTTATTGTTATATTATGATTGTCGCCAGCCTTAATCTCCCCAATTAGCTCGTATTTATTCTTATTGTGCAATCTCAACGTATAACCATCCATTGCCGATTGATTGAAAGATGGAAGAGAAATCGGCGAGTAAATGTCTTCACACAACACCCTGCCGGATGCTTTATCAATGCCAATCAGCTCTTTTGATGACATCCGTATTCTCTTTAACAGCTTATTTTTTGCATCTTCAACAGTAATCATAACTAAAGTTAAATGATAAAAAGTTTTACACTTGCAAAAAGCAGAACCGAAGTGAGAAGATATTTTAAAACAACTGTGTTGAACTTACCACTGCCATAATATGAACCGAGTATTCCTCCAGTAAGGGCTGCAAAAACGAAATATATTAGCTGTGAGGGTAATGCGGTTTCTACATTTACAACTCCAGCCAATCCTGCAATTGAATTTACAAATATGAATAGTGCAGAGACAGCAGCAGTTTCTTTCATCTTTGCCCAATGAAACAACAGTAATAGGGGAGATAAAATAATTCCTCCACCAATTCCAATCATTCCCGAAAGAAATCCTATCATTCCCCCAATAATAACTGCTGATGGTATATGAATCTGTTTAATCTCATCGCATTCTTTTCCAATAAATCCAAGCAGTCGCAGAGAAGCTATAATTAAACATACTCCAAGAATAATTTTATAAACCGAGGTGTCAATTTTGATTCCCGCACCAATAAACGCCATCGGCACGGATAGACCCGTAAATGGAAGAAATATTTTCCATTTAAAATTTCCTACCTTGTAATAATGATAAAATGCAATGCCTGAAACAAGGATGTTCAGGATAAGAGCTGATGGTTTCATCGCCTGAGGGCTGAAATTAAATATTGCCATGAGCGCAAGATAACCACTCGCCCCGCCATGTCCGACAGAAGAATAAAGAAATGCCACAAGCAACATCAGAACAAGAAACACAAATAAGGTAGAATTCATATCCATAATGAGAATAAATTATGTAGATTAACTCTTTTTACTATGTGCATCTTCATTTAGCTTTGCAGTAGTTTCTACTTCATCCTGTATCTCTTTTCCTGCATTTTTGAAATTTCTTATACCCCTCCCAAGCCCTGCACCAATCTCAGGCAGCTTACCAGCACCAAATATTATCAAGACAATGACCATGATAACTATTAACTCAGGCATACCTAACCCAAACATAATAAACCTCCTATTCTTTAATATAAGTTATTAAAATAAACTACTAACCCTGAAAACTTCATTTCAGTTTAATCTCTTTTTTCCACAATAGATAGCTTGATTCACTACTATTTTTCCGAGCCTGTTCAATCTCCTTTCTTTTTATTCCAATGTTATCCCCTTTTAACATATTGCTAAAAAATTCATTATAAAACTTATCAGAATAGACCCAGACCTCAAATACGAGTTTGTCGCCACTGAGCTTAGATTGCTTCGTCGCTTCGCTCCTCGCAATGACACTTTTGCTTTTTCTGTCATTGCGAGCCGAAGGCGAAGCAATCTCAATATTGGGGTTATAATCAAACTCAAAGCTCTTCTGCGGTGCAATCCTTGTATCAAAAATCTCTGTATCGAGGTCAAGATTTACCTTCCTGCCTATAAATGATTCCTTTTCGGAAGAGTGAATAGTTTTACCCTTCTTATCCATCATAAATCCCTTTACAATAACTAATGGGGTAACATAGGTAGGGAAGAAATGTCCAACACCACTATTAGTGATAACAAGTTTTGCCCCTTTCGTATTTGGAATCACCTCAATACTGATTCCACCTCTAACCATCTCAGGGTCGTGGATACCTTTCCAGAGATGTTGTCTATCAGGCATATGACAACTCTGACAGGTTATGTCATTTTCCCCATAGAAACTATCCTTCCATTCCCTGTATGTATTTGTAAGGACCTTGCCATTTAATTCGTATCCTTCATCCATCTGGTGACATGCCGCACAGAATTCAGCCTTTTCAAAAAAATCCTCCTCTATAAAGCCATTGTGAGGTATTTGCCTTTCACTTCTGTCTTCTGTCCCTTCGGCTTTGCTCAGGGCAGGCTTCTGTCTTCTGTCTTCTGTTCTTGGAGGCGGCCCATATACTTTCCCCTCCCTCAAATGACAAACACTACAACTGACTCCTGAAAGCTTAAGTTTGTTATCAAAAAATTGGTTTTTAATGTAGTTACTTGCCCCTTGCCCTTCCCCCTTAATAAAGGGGGATTGAGGGGGTTGTCCCCTTGCCTCTGTCTTTACTTCTGATTGTTCCATCATAGGTGCATGACAATAATAACATGATACTGCAGTTTCAGAGTCATTATGAGGGTCAATCTGACTCAAAAGCCCGGGTCCTACCGCTTTACTATGGAGAGACCCCTTCCAGCCTTTGTATTGTTCCTTATGACATTCTCCACAGTCTTCAGGGTGGAAAGACAATGAAAGTTCGGAGTTGGAATTTGGAATTTGCAAAGGGATGGGTCTTTCCCAATATTCTGATGAAGATAAAAATTCCTCTCCCCCATTTGCATCGGAGGAGAGGATTATCAGACTACAACTTATAAAAACAAGAGCTATTTTTTTCCGCACGGATTTTTCATCCCGCAAGGGTGCTTCATACCGCACGGATGTTTCATTCCGCAGGGGTGCTTCCCAAGATGTGCTTTCAATATTTCCGACTTCTGTATCATCTCGTTTTTGGGGGCGAGCTTTTGAGCCATCTCAAAGTGTTTGGCAGCTTCTTCATGTTTACCCTGTTTGTCCAGAGAAAGTGCCAGATTATAGTGTGCCTCAGCAAAATTAGGGTCTGCTTTCACAGCATCTGCAAAATGTTTTGCCGCAACATCCCAATGTCCCTCTTTAAAATGGCTTATACCATCTACATTGAAATGACATGCCTCTGGTTTTACATCCTTCGGACATACAAGGGCGCCAGCAACACCGCATGGATTCTTCATCCCGCAGGGATTTTTAGCACCACAGGGATTCTTTGCTGCACATGGGTTTTTGCCGCAGGGATTCTTTTCCTTTGCCTGAACATCACTAAAACCCCATGATACAATCAATGATACCGCCAATAAAACCCTTAAAATCATCTTATACATATTTTCCTCCCTCAATAAAAGTGTCAGTAACAGTTTACACCTTAATTCATAATTCATAATTCATAATTCTTAATTCTTTTTTCTCACCCCCCTTCCTTTTAGGTATTAGGTAGTTAGGTTAAAACCTATAACCTATATCCTATCACAGCTTAAATTGACAGACCATATCCTACAGCACACCTGCCTGCTGATTTAGATTCCCTGCAACTTCCGAAAATTATGGCTCGTTCAGGGAACGATACTTACAGTAGCCCCCGTTCCCCGAACACACCACATTGAAATTCCCTGTACATAATTCCACGAAAACTTACTTAATTCCAATAAACTTCTCTTTCACAACTGCCTGGCCTTCTGCAGATACAACCCAGTCAATAAAATCCTTAACCTCCCCATTAGGTTCACCCTTTGTGATTAGATAGAGGGGACGCGAAATGGGATAGCCGTTGTTATTTGTTACTGGAATCTGGCCATTAACCCTGATTTTTGTAACGGATTTGTTTCCTCCTATGATGGCTAAACTCAACTGCCCGATTCCACCTTTATCGGATGAGACCTTATCTATAATAGCCGGGTCGGGCCTGACAGTTTCTATATTTTTCCCGCTATAATCTTCCCCTCCGAGCACAATCTTGGCAAAAACCTTTCTGGTTGCGGATTGAGGGTTGACTATATAAACTGTAACGGGAAGATCTGGTCCGCCAACATCTTTCCAGTTTGTAATCTTGCCTGTAAAGATTCCTTTTAATTGAGCAAAGGAGAGGTCTGATACTGGATTGGCGGGGTTTACCAGAACTCCTATAGCATCCCTTCCTATTAAAACCTCTTTCACCCCTTTTGCAAGTATCTCAGGTTTTACATCCCTCGCAACTCCACCAATATCGGCTTTTCCTACTACAGTGGCATTTTCCCCGCCGTCGCTTTCAGGCGCTGTGTCTATCTTGAAAGTGGACTTATTATACACCTTTGCAGCATCTTTTATAAATTCGCCGACAGTTGACGAACCCACATAAGTAATTTCTCCTGCAAGAACAAGGGAAGGCACTGCAATAAACAAAACCGCTAAAAAAACTATACACAATTCCCCGATTAAAACTTTCGGGGACAGGCTTGATGAATTAATCTTTTTTTTCATAACAACCCCCTTTATCCCCCTTTATTAAGGGGGATAAACTCTCAGCAGGTCTAAAGACCTATCTCTACAGCATAAACAACCCTTCTCTCTCCCCTCCCCACTATTGGGGATAGAAATACATTAAATGTACAAGGAATTTCACACATCACCTCCTTAAACTTTGAATTTTGAAAGCATCGTCTGCAGCTCTGATGCAAGTCTTGATAAATTGTTAGAGGCATCTGCTATATGATTGGAACTATTGGCAGTCTCCTTAGTTGTATTTGCTATATCCTGTATATCCTTGCTTATCTGGTCAATGGCTGCAGATTCTTCTTCCGATGCCGCTGCTATCTGCTGAATCATGCCTGTCAGCCTGTCTGCATTTGATACTATCTCCACCAGGGCGCCCCCTGCATCCTTTGTAAGCCTTACCTTGTCTTCTACTTCGGTGGTTACTACATCCATTGACATGACCGCCTTATTTGTCTCCTCCTGTATGGCATGTATCATCCCGCCGATTTCCTTTGTCGCCTTTGTCGTCTTTTCTGCAAGCTTCCTGACTTCATCTGCTACTACTGCAAAACCACGGCCATGCTCACCTGCCCTTGCCGCCTCTATTGCTGCATTTAAGGCAAGGAGATTCGTCTGGTCTGCTATATCGTCTATTACCTTTATGATTTCCCCTATCTCGCCTGAACGGATGCCAAGCTTTTTTATAAGTGATGCCGATTCTTTCACTGCCCCTGTAATGTCATCCATCCCGCTAACTGTCTTTTCAACAATATCTTTGCCATTCTGTGCAATCTTGTTTGCATTCTTTGAAGCCTCCGATGCGCCTGATGCATTTTTGGCAACCTCAATAACTGTTGAGCTCATCTCTCCGGATGAGGATGCAACCTGAGCAGTCTTTTCTGTCTGACTCTTAGCGCCCTTAGCAATCTGTACGGCTGATGCACTGAGATTTTCCGATGCCGATGCTACCTTTAATGCAGTCTGGCTGATCTGGACTATCATGTCATGAACCTTTCCGATAAAGGTATTGAACCAGTTTGCCAGCTCTCCAATTTCATCCCTTGACATAGATGCTATCTTTTTCGTCAAATCCCCTTCACCTGAAGCAATATCCTTTAACATCTCTACAACCCTATTTATAGGAGAGGAGACAAAACGGTGGACAAGAAAGATAATTCCTATGATGAGTAAAATTGTGGATACTGCGATAACGGAGACAACAGTAACAATACCCCTCTTTAACTCATCTGCAAGCTTTTCCTTGCTATACCCCATCTTCAAAAAACCTACCATTTTCCCAACATCATTCTTTATCTCCCTTTCATAAATTAACAGTTGAGAGGTATCGGGAGGCTCCTTTACACTGTTGGTAATAGGCTGCCTTTTTTCGTCGTAAAACATGGTAAACACCACCTCGGGGTCTTTGGCTGTCTCTTTGACAAATTTTTCCAGTGTGGAAAAATCAAAGCTTGCATAAAAGGTGGGGCTGATCTCTTTTAGCAGATTAGCCTGTGCATTTCCCTTTGAGGCCATACTATTGCCGATTGATACACTGCTGTTTCTGACCATGACTATTCCCATAGACACAAACAGGATGACCACGAGGAGCAGAGTAGGAATCAATAATTTTTTAGCAATTGAGTTAAAAAGCATATTTTAATGTTTCAATAAGTCCCCCCTCACCCCTCCCTCTCCCCTGTGGGGAGAGGAGGGTTAGTGTAAAGGGTTAATTGCACCATCTTTAACCTCTCCAAATGCCCCTGACTATCACTATATAAACTGGCAATGACATCTTTCAAATCTGAATCCTGTAGATGATGTAAGACACTAAATTTCTCTACTAATGTATCTTCTATCTCTGCAGCTACCTTTATTGCAGATGAAATGGAGAGGACTTCCTTATCAATACCGGCATGCAAGCTATTTAACTTCTGCAGCAAAACTTTTAGTGTTTCTATATCCAAACACTCAGGCAATAAGAATAATTCTCTGTGTCTATCTGATAATAATCCTAATGCCATGATAATTTTTGCATGTCTAATCTCATCTCCTGCCATTCCTGCCCATAAGGAGGCAATATCTTCATCACTCATAAATCTTCCATGAAACGACAGATATATCTCTGCTGTCTTCAGCTCTATTTCAAAGAATAGATTCAGGATATTATCCAGTTCATCCGACACAATTTTATGAAGAAAAAAACCTATAAAACCACAGAAGATGGACACGGATAAATAAAATAATGGGACACAGAGTTCACAGATGGACACGGATAAATAAAATTAAAATTCTTTATCCTGATTTTTCTGTGTTTATCTGTGTCCAAATTTATTTCTTATCTCTGTGTTCTCTGTGAACTCTGTGGCAAATTTTTATAATTTCCTAAAAAGAATCACCCTCTATCTTAGTTATAGTTATTTCCGATGGCGTTTTATACCCTGTAATTGCCTGATGTAGTTTAGATTTATCTTCAGCAGAAAGAACCCTTGCCGCTTCAAAATACTTTTCTATTTGGACATTCTTATCCATTAAACCTTCAAGATATATTCTGGCTGCCTCTTCTCTGGTCATGATAATGTAATTATATATCCGCAGATTTCGCAGATTATCGCAGATTTTTTAAGATATTGTTTCATTGTTTCATGGTTTTAACAATGGAACAATGTGTATATTAATCTGTGTAATCTGTGTAATCTGCGGATTAATCAAACCTTTGTTCCATTGATCTTCCTTACAAGCAAGACCTCTCCAAACCCCAACCCTATAATACCAAGAAAGGTGTAGAGATAGACTTTTGATGGAACAGGTGTTTCCATAATGACATAATGCCATGAGGAAAGGCTCATAAGCTTACCATGCTCACCATTGGAACCGTCCCATACATTAAGGGAGAATGGGATGAACTTCCCCTTTTTAAACTGGATATCCCCTTCATCTTTTGTCAGGAGGGGTCTTTTCATAATAACCTTCCATACCCCGCCGCTATACACACCCTTCCCTTTAACATCCTGTAATGCCTGAATCTCAAGGGGTTCATCAGGACCCACTGCATTTGTATCTTCAACGGCAGGTTTTCCCTCCTCTTGCAAATCGGCTTTCCAAATCCATAGATTCACAGGGTTACTGCTATCCCCCCTGAAAAAGTGGGGCTTTTCTGTCCCCTCCTGTAACTCTACAGGAAACTGAAGCGCTATGGAATCCCTGAAGGTCTCCAGCTTTCCGGGGACCATCTTAACGGGGTTTACATAGGAGTTATAACTGGCCGTTCCAAGTAAGGGTGTGACATCTGCCTCCATCTCCTTCTTATGAAGGACATCCTTGAACGGGTCATCCCACTCTATAAGGAAGGCTATCTCATTTTCATTATACAGCGCCCTCACTGTTGCCATATCTACACTGTGGTTCTGCCAGCGGGGGGCAGCAATAACACTTCCCCCCAGCCTTATATCTATATAAGACGCCTTTTGCCACTCAGGGCTATTCACATCTTCAGGTAAATCACCTTTAACAGGCACAGCCTTCAATACCTGCTCCTCCCTGGGGTTCTTCTGGAGTGATTTTATAAAGTTAGCCAGATGCCAGCGCTCTTCCTCTTTCAGGGTATCAATAAAAGAGGGCATTGGTGTGCCGTTGATACCTGTAGAAAATCTCATGAATATATCCTCTGGCTCTGAACCTGCCTTTATCTTCCATGGCTGGGTTACATTCCTGATACGGATTGGGAAACCCCAGTCATCCTTTTTGTCTAATGTCTTCTGCCCATCACCCTTGCCGCCCTTTCCATGACATTCCCAGCACTTTGCCCTTTCAAAAATCTCCTTACCTTTTGCAACACTCTCCTCTGAGTATGGTATCTTCTGCATTGATGGGGTTACAATCTTTTTGTAAGGGTCCAGCTCCGGGTTGGAGAACTCCTGGGCAAAGGTTTGAATATAGTATATGACCTGCCACCTCTCCTCCTCTGTCAACCCATTTTTGATAACCTCATTGTCAAATGCCTGCATTGCTGTCCCCTTCAACCCACGGCTGATGGTCCTGAAGAGGTTCTCATCTATTGGGAGCTCGCCGCTCTGTGTGGTTCTGAATTTAAATGTCCCCGGGGTAAAGTCCCTTGGACGGGGAGACAAAAATTGCGCCGCAGGACCATTACCATCACCAAGGAGTCCATGACAGAAGCTGCATCTTTTAAAAAATGTGAGCTTACCCTTTTCTATTGCCTCAGGAGTCTTTGGAAGTTTGGGTTTGGTAGGTGTATCCCCGGCATAAGCCACAGTAAGCAGTGAGCAGTAAACAGTAAGCAGTAAAACACAAGACAAAAAAACTCTTTTCATTATTCCCTCCCTTTTAAGCAATGAGCAACGAGCAACGAGTTTTTTTTTACTCATTGCTTTTCACTCATTTCTCATTGCTATTTTTTTACATCCCTGCCTTTTCTTTCACTTCATCCATTATCTTTAAAGTAATTTCTTTTGCATAGCTAACAATAGATTGTCTCGCCATGGACTGCACAAATGCTGGTATTCTTTTAAATCTCTCCTCTGCCTCATTTGTTCATGTAATATCTTCTCCAAACGATTTAGTTGGTTTTATATCAACACCAATATTCAATCCCAATGTCTTAACCATCTGTGTCTCCTGTGGATTTGTAATCATTGCAATTTGATTGTTACATTTTGAACAGCTAAATATAATATCTACAGAATCTCCTTTGGAATCATCTGTATTCATAAGCTTCATGTATTCATTACATCTGATACATAGAAATTTCATAATCTTTATCCCCTACTTTGCCTCATGCTTCTCTGTGAGAACTCTGCCCTTGACTATGATTATCAATCATTGTCATAGGGCTCTGTGGTTTTATTTAATGCATTTTTTGGGTTAATATTTCTTTTCCTCATGTTTCTCTGGCTCCCTCGGACCCTTTTGGGCAAGGTCATATTCAGCCAGAATTATCCTCCACCTGTATTCCTCTGGTAAATCGGTCTTCCATACAGGCATTGCAGAGTCCCATGGGGTTGCCTCTACCGGCAAACCCCGTCCCCCCTCTGTAACCCTCCAGAAGGTGTATCCCTCTACGATGGTGTCAATGGTACCGGTGTCTGTAAAGTTTATGGGTCTCAGCTTAAAACCATCAGCCATTGGTCCATCCCCTGCAGTGCTATCGCCGTGGCAGGGTCTGCAGTTCATTGCAAAGAGGGCACGACCCTCAAAGAGGTATTTCTCAATAAGCGCTGCCCTTCCCCTCTCCCTGCTTATATTCCCTGTTTTAAGCTCTTTCAAAAGGGTCTGCACCGGCTCGGTAGGGATAAATCCAAGGATATGACTATCAGGGTTCTTCCCCTTCCACCTTTCCACATCTTCCTTTACCTGAGGGATAAACTCCACATGGCTTGATTTAACCTCTTCTATAAACTTATCCACATCGGCATCCGCTGGATTCCTTAATGGATTCTTCAATGTCTCATTCGCCTTTGGAAAGTTGCTGGATGGATGCTGAATCCTGAGGGCAGTGGGGGTGCTGACCTTTGGCGCCGTAGAGCTGTATATATTGAAGCCAAATATTAACGGTATAATGGTCAGTGTAATCAGTCGTGTCTTATTACCATACTCCCCTTTTAATAATTTCAGTATCGGGGCTAAAAACTCCTGCAGTCTTACTTCTGATGATGTTATGTATATGAACATAACTATTGTTGTTAATACCATGAAGATTATCATCAATGCCCCAGGGACAGGAAAGGGGAACCCCATGCCTGTTATCTTCCTCGTCACGAATGGTATACCCATTTTGACTATTAGATAGATGATGATAATGGTTATAACTGTGCTGATAAATTGACCTGTCCCCTGTTTAAAGCTTACAGGGGCAAGCTTTTTTTCTTTGTTCATCTCTCCTCCTTTTTCTTTACTTCTTCTTCAATTCAAAAGCCACCTTATTCTCCCCATCTTTTACTGTGATGTCCTTTATCTGCTCACCCAATGTCTCATGCCAGACCTTTATCTTGTATGTCCCTGCCGGCACATCGGAAATCTTAAAAGAGCCTGCATCATCACTTATAGCTACATATTGATTATCCGTAACTATGAAAAAGGCGCTCATCCATTCGTGGACATCGCATTTAATCGGAACGATCTCAGGATATTTAAATAATTCTTTACCGAGGGTCTTCACCTTCTGCGTGCCAGGCTGACCGGCATTATACGACTCATTCTCTATGGTAAAGGAGTGGAAATTGTGCATGAGACCATCATTATTGTAGAGATCCAGCTTTGATTCTAATGGAATTACTACAACATGGGGCTTGAACTGACAGGTATCCTGCTCAAATTTGATTGCCACTGGAGAGGGTGATGTCTTCTTCGCGGCGCCCTCAATGAAGATAATGGCATTTTTCAAGCCCTTGTCCTTACCAACAATAAGGTTCTCCTTGAACTTTGGCTTCTTACCGCACACATCGGGGTCCTTTGTTATGTTTATCTTCTCAGGTGCGGGAGGGGCGCCTGCAAACTTCACATCCCCTTTAACCACACCTGCAGAGAATACAGGGGATACCCCGGAATACAGAATACAGAATACAGAACACAGAACAATCGAAATACATCTTCTCATTTTTTCTCCTTTCGTTTTTGAAATTTAGCCACCGATTTACTCAGACTTTTTAAGCCATTTAAACCGTTTAAACTGTTTGAACCGTTTTTAATGAGTCAGTTGCCTCTGCTTCATCTTCCTCCTTTTCTTTTGTAGAAAATTGTGCCAGCCAGAATACAAAGACGACCATCATCATAAAGATGAATGTGGTAAGAGAGATTATCTTTGCGGCAAATCCAAAGGGCATGGTAAAGGCATCAGGGGAGTAATCCCTCATCACAGTATAGACATGCCAGTGTTGTCTTACCCCTGACCTCACATACCCCATCAATCCCATAAGCCATGTAAAGGATACGGCAATCAGAAAGAGGAGATATTGGGACCTCCTGGGCATATCCCCCCATTCTATGGGACCCGCACTTTTAGCACGGCGATACATAAATCCATCCAAAAGACTGCCGATAACTATTACACTTAATGTGGTCGCAACCTGCGGGACAGAGAGCCCGATCCTGATATTGGCAGGGAGAAAGTAACCATATACTCCTAAAGATATTATATTGACAGCGGCTGCGGTAAAGAGGGCTACCTGAATGATATTCCCCGTCTTTACCCATGAGACCTGTGGTATTTTATTGCCTCTCCGATAGAGCATAAAGGACAGGAATGTAGTAACTATCATCAGGTTTACAGCAGTATTTTTTGCAGACATGACACCGAATACACCGACATATGGATGATGGGCGCTGCCCAGGGTCTTGAGCTCTTTACCGGTCATGATAATTGTGTGGGGTGTAAACCAGATAAGGAAGCAGCCTACCAGGACAATTGTCATGTATTTAATGAAGGGGAAGTATCTCTCAGCTCCCCTTATCCGTTCCATCCCTAACCATAGATAATAATTTATGCTGAGGAAGATAACACCAATCAAAAGTGCCTGGACGATAAATATCCAGGCGAATATCCCACCCATAAGAGTTATCCCCATCTGCTGACTGTATCCATATACCTCCTTCATCAGC